>JAZSQG010000276.1:0-4389 GCA_045537855.1 Oscillospiraceae bacterium | reverse complement strand
CACCGTACCGCAGCCGGCGCCGAAGAGGGCAGCGGCAGCAGTCATGGCAGTGCCGCAGGCCTGATTGATAACCGCAGGAACCGCAATGGTGGCAGCCATGATCGCCAGAAGCTGCTGGATAGCGAAGAGGATGATCTGCCCGAATTTCGGCTTGTCTTTGATGTTGTAGATAAGATTCATGCTGACCCTCCGAAAAAGTAATGAATTGGATTTATTCTTCACGCCCGCAGGCGCGGAAGACACAAAAAAATCCTCGCCGCAGCAGGCAAGGTATTCACACAGTTTCACGCATATGTTGTGCGATATCTTGTCGGCACACCGTGCCGCCTTAAAGCTATCGGCCTTGATAGCGATGTTAGCACAGCCATCATGCGCTGTCAACAGACAATTGTCAATTTGCGGAAGATTTTGGGACGAAAAGAGGAAATAAAACCATATATGGTGGATGCGGTATTCTTTACAATTTCTTCAGAATCTGTTATTATGTTCGGTACTATATTACTGTCAGATAAGGACATGTTTTTATGAGCTATCCCAGTTTACTGTTTGCCAGAAAGTCCTCGGGCAGAAACGTGGCAGCCCACGTGTTTGAGGATGTGAAGCTCACCCTGCTCTTTTCTCAGGAAGCCATCGGCGCCATGGCGGTGCTCTGCCAGCCGGAGGATATCCCCGTGCGCCAGGACCTGTTTTCCTATTTGTTGAAGGAGGAAGAAGCTCTGCAGCATCTGGCCTCTCTGGCTGAGATCATCGGGCAGATCCATCGCCTGTGGGACGCACTGGCGGATGTAAAGTGCGAAAACGAGCGGCGCTATGTGTATGTAAATCTCATGGCCGCCGTAGCCGATTTTTACGAAACCGCTGCCGCCTGGTCTGATGAAGGCGGCCAGCTGCTCAGGCGCTTTACCGCCTGGTTCCGCAGCGCTTCGGAAGAAACGCAGTGGAAGGAAATGGCCTCGCTTGCCAAGGAGCTGCGGGTCCGTGCGGACAATGCCCGGCGCGAAAGTTTCCGCACCGAAGGCGAAAACCTGTGGATGCGCCTGGAATACGGCACGGCCTATGTGGATCGGCTTCAGCAGTGTGCCAGTGATCTGGGTCTGCAGGAGACCCGGGTCACCCGGGACACCTCCATCCGGCTGGACGCCAGAATGGTCAACGCTCTGGCGAGGCTGCATCCGGAAGCCTTCCTGGCATTCAAGGACTTTTATGAACGCTACGGCGAAGTGTTCGACGAGAGCATTCTCAGCTACCGCTATGAGCTGAACTTCTATCTGGAAGCCAGCAAGCTCCTGCTGCGTATCAAAAATGCCGGGCTTCCTCTCTGCTGGCCTGCGCTCTCCGAGAAGAAGGAACTGCGCTTCCGGGGACTGCGTGATATTTCGCTGCTCTATAAGAATGAAACGGACATCGTCCCCAACGATGCCGATTTCAGCGAGGAAGAGCCCTTCTTCTTCCTCACCGGCGCCAACGGCGGCGGTAAAACCACCTATCTGCGAAGCCTTGCCATCGCTTCGCTGCTCTTCCTCTCCGGCTGCCCCGTCTGCGCCGAGGAGGCGTCTCTGTGGCCCATTGACAATGTGTTCACCCATTTCCCCCAGGACGAGCGCTTTGATTCTGACGGTCGCTTTGCCGATGAGCAGAAGCGGGTAGGGGAGATCCTGTCCCGTCACGGCGGCAACTCTCTCATTCTGCTGAACGAAACATATTCCACTACCAACGAAGAGCTGGCCGTCAGCTGCACCCTGGAACTGGCCGGAAAACTCATCGGAAGCGGAAGCTTTTCCCTGTATATCACGCACCAGCACGGTCTGGAATCCGCCGGTGCGCCCTTCCTCAGCGTGATCGTGGACCAGAATGACGAAAACCGGAGAACCTACCGCATTGCCCGCCGCACGGAAGCGGCCGGTTCCTTTGCGGCAGATATTCTCCGGCGTTACGGGCTGGACGGCGCCACACTGCGGCAGCGCTTCCTTGCCCGGAAAGAAGCAGCAGGGGAGGTACAGGTATGAAATTCAGCCTTTTGTATAAGAACTACGTGGAGAGCCGGGAATTCACCGTGAATCCCCTGGTCTCCCATATGGAAGAGACGCTGTATAACCTTTCCATCGATAAGGCCGTCCGGGAGTTGAGTCAGGACCCGGATTCCTGCGCTTATACCCTGGAGGTGCTGAAAAATCCTCTGAAGAGCGTGGAAGAGGTCACTTATCGGCAGGCTGTGCTCATGGACTTTGTGGCCATGCCCAAGCTGTTGGAGGAACTTCGCGACACCTTCAAGAGTTACGATACCCTCCAGAGCGACTGGCGGGAAATGCAGAAAGGCATTTATACCTACGGCGTACCCCAGACTTCCGGCGGCATTCTGGACGCCACCTATGAAAGTCTGAAGATCACCGCCGCCTTTGCCCGAAAGACGGTGAGCTATTTCCGTTCCATTTACGATACGGTGAGCCGCTATGAAGTGAAGTCCGAGGGGCTTTGCGGCATCCGGGAATACTGCCGGGAAATGATGGAAAACCGCTCTCTGGATGAGATCGGCAGCATTGCAGCCGTGTTTTCCCGGGAAACCGTGTCGGGTTACCGCTTCAAAGTGCGCACCGAAACGGACGATACCCTGCGCATCACCTCCGCCAGTGTCAGTGAGGCGCTGGAGGTGGAAGAAAAGAACCTGAGCAGCAAGATGAAGAAGCTTGCCGCCAAGCTTTCCGGCAACGCCCCCAAGCCCGACGAAACGCCGGAAGTGGATATGGGCGAATTTCATCTGGAAACTGCCCGCAGCATCCTGAATGAGGCGCTGTATGAGCTTTACACGGTCCTGAGCGGCATCACGGGTAATATCTACGAATTCTTCCGGGGTCTCAGCGGCGAGCTGGGCTTCTACGATGTGGGCGTGCGTTATGTGCGCCGGCTGGTGCAGGAGGGGGCTCCCATGTGTCTGCCCCGAATCCTCCCCATGGAGGCGGACTGCTTCCGGAGCAAGGGGCTTTACGACCTGCATCTGCTGCTGGAGGGCATGGGCATCGAAAACATCGTGCGCAACGATGTGACCATCGATGAATGCGACGGCACCCTCATCCGGGGTGCAAACTCCACCGGCAAGACCTGTACCATCCGCAGCATCGGCGCCGCCATTTTGCTGGGGCAGGCGGGTCTGCCCGTCTGCGCCGAGGATGCGGAGATCAGCATCCGGGATGCGATCTTCTGCCAGTTCTCCTCCGCGGAGAAGGATTTCGATGCGTCCGATGCGGCAGGCCGCTTCGAGGGCGAAGTGAAGGAAGTTGCCGCCATTCTTCGGGTGGTCACTCCCTGGTCTCTGGTTCTTTTCAACGAGACTTTCCAGACCACGGCCTATGCCGAAGGCGCTGCCGGCATGAAGGAAATTCTGGATACGCTGCCTCTGGCCGGCTGCCGCTACATCTTCGTAACTCATATGCCCATCTTTGACAAGATGCCGGATGCGCGGATCCTGAAGCTGCAGTTCGGTAAGGATTACCGGATCACCAGACTCTGATGCTGAAGCGGGAATATAAGCAGGAGCTGCTGCGGAAATATGCCCTTTCTCAAGGGGATGATCTGCTGCTGGCGCGGCTTCTGGACAAGGTGGAAGCCCGCCAGCGCAGCGGTACGCCCCAGTCCACCAGATTTCTTACCCAGCGCGACCTCCTCTGCTGCCTTCCCATGCTGAAGGAGCTGGGGGAGCGCTACGTTCTCTGGGGCGGCTACGAGGGTGCGGAGCGTCTGTGCCTGATCCTGCCGGGGGACTGGCAGGAGGACGAGGATGTGAAGGGCGGCAGTGCCTGCCCCGTGGCGGTGCTGCGGGCCAGCTATCGGGGGGATGTCAGTCTCAGCCACCGGGACTTCCTGGGTGCTCTCATGGGGATGGGAGTGGAGCGGGAGACCGTGGGGGACATTCTGCCCCGGGCGGGCAGCTGCGACATCGCGGTACTCCGGGAGCTCCTGCCCTTTTTGCTCAGCGGCTTTGATCAGGCGGGGCGCACCCGGCTGACGCTGGAAGAAGTGGATGCGGCGGAACCCATTGAAGCGCAGTTTCGCATCATCCGGGATACGCTGGCTTCTCTGCGGCTGGATGCTTTGGTTGGCTCCGGCTTCTCCCTGGCCCGGGAAAAGGCGGCGGAAGCCATCCGGGCAGGGAAGGTGACCCTGAACAGCCTGGAATGTCTGAAGCCTGATAAAGCCGTGCAGGAGGGAGCGAAGGTGAGCCTCCGGGGTATGGGAAAAATAGAACTGGTGAGCGTGGGCAGCGTCAGCCGCAAAAACCGCACCATCGTGGAAATCAAACGCTATATCTGAACACAGAAAAACAGCGTGGGGCGCAATGGCTCCACGCTGTTATTGTTTGATTGTTCAGGAGAGGCGGCTGCCGCTGGGAATGGC
>JAZSQG010000343.1:0-6085 GCA_045537855.1 Oscillospiraceae bacterium | reverse complement strand
CCGCCCGCTACGGTGACCCGAACCATGCGGGTATGGCCAACTGGCCCGCTTACACCAATGAAGCGCCCGTGACCATGTTCTGGGACCGGTGCAGCAAGGCATCCGACAAGGACCTTTCCCTGCAGAAGCTGCATGGAAAAGTTGGCCCCAAAAGTCCCTTCTGAGTGAGTAAAAACGAAATTTAAAATTTAAAATATGGAGGAAGACAGCATGAACCGCATTCCCTTTGACGAAAAAGAACTCATCCCCATTGGCGAAGTCCCCGGCTTTATGCCCGGCATGCCCGGCAGGCCCATCTACAACACCCCCATCACCGCCAAGGAAAACTACATGATGCTGCTGGATAAGCAGGTGCCCTTCTGGATGCCCGCTTTCGGCGACACCACCATGATGACCCCCATGATCGCCGACAACATCGCCCGCGGCTTCGTCTTCGAGGCGGAGAAGCTGGATATGAGCAAGGCCGGCGGCCTGGACATGTTCGGCGTCGACTGGGAGTATGTGCCCCAGGTGGGCGGCTCCATGGTGCGTGCCGGCAGCCCCAAGGTGCCGGATATCACCCGGTGGGAAGAGTACATCACCTTCCCCAATGTGGCCGAACTCATGGACTGGGAAGCCTGCGCCAAGCGCAACAAGGGCACCTTCTACAAGGAAGATAAGCCCCTGGTCATCACCATCCTCACCGGCCTTTTCGAGCGCCTCATCTCCTTCATGGACTTCGAGAACGCCGCCTACGCCCTGGTGGACGAGGACCAGCAGGAAGGCGTCCATCGCCTCTTCGACAAGCTGGCCGACTTCTATGACGAGTACATCGGCTACTATAAGAAGTATCTGGACTGCGACATCATCAGCTTCCATGATGACTGGGGCAGCCAGCGCGCGCCCTTCTTCTCCCTGGCCACCGTGCGTGAAATGATCCTGCCCTACCTGAAGCGGGTGGTGGACAGCGTCCATAAGTACGGCATGAAGTTCGACCTGCACTCCTGCGGCAAGAACGAGCTGCTGGTGCCCGCCATGATCGAAGCCGGTGTGGACTCCTGGTCCGGCCAGCCCATGAACGATCATGAGATGCTCTATGAAAAGTACGGCGATCAGATCACCCTGGGCGTGCCCATCAAGGGTCTCAGCCAGGATATGTCCGATGAAGAGCTTTACGCCGCCATCGAGGACTTTGTGCGCAAGCATCCCAAGGCCCTGGGCAGCACCTTCAATGCGCCCCCCAAGGCTTCCGCTTATCTGTATGAGATCTCCAGAAAGGTGTTCTGCGGCTGAATCACGCCGGTTTAGACAAAAGCTTTGAAGAATTTACGGATCGACAAATTTTTGCTGCGCGGGGCGGCGGGCTGTCTGATGCTGGTTTTTACGCTGGCAGTCTGCCTCCTTCTTCCGACGGGCGGGCCTTCGGGCTCGCCCGGCGACAGCGTTTTGAGCACGCCGGCGCCCACGCCGGAACCGACACCCGAACCTACGCCGGAACCGACGCCTGAGCCTACGCCTGAGCCTACGCCGGAACCGACACCGGAACCGACGCCGGAACCGACACCGGAACCGACGCCGGAACCGACACCGGAACCGACCCCCGAGCCTACGCCGGAGCCTACGCCCGTGCCGGTGTGGTCGCCGGAGAAGGATTTCCGGGCCGAAGCCCTGCCGGAGGGCTCCATCGTGGACCCTTACGGGCTTTACAGCTATGCGCAGATGGTGGCGGACCTGCAGGAACTGGAGGAAACTTACCCCGAGCTCATCCGCAGCTACACTGCAGGCTACAGCGTGGAGGGGCGGGAGATCCCGGCCTTCGACTTTGGCCGGGGCAAGCGCGAGGTGGTGTTCATCTCCACCATGCACGCCTGCGAACACATGGCCACCAATGTCATGATGTATGTGGTGGACCAGTACTGTCAGGGCTACCGGGAAAACGGCAGCTATGACGGCATCTCCTACCGGGAGATCCTGGACAATGTGAAATTCCGCATCATTCCCATGGCGAATCCCGACGGGGTGAATCTGGCCCAGAACGGCATCGATGCGGTGCAGGACAAGGAAGCCATTTTTGCCATGGGTTTTTCCGAAAACAGCGATTTTGCCGGCTGGAAGTCCAACATCAACGGTGTGGACCTCAACGGCAACTTCCGCCACAAGTGGGGCATCCGGGACGAAGTCACCGCCCCCTGTGAAGCGGGCTGGTGCGGACCCGAGGCTCTCAGCGAGCCGGAAAGCAAGGCCATGCAGGCCCTGCTGGATGACACGGATTATTATATGCTGGTGTCCCTGCACATCCGAGGCGAAGTCATTTACTGGGTGGACAGCGATACCATGTATCTGTATAACAGTCACTACTATCTGGCCCGGGAAATGGCCGAAGCCTTCGACTATGCCCTCATGGGCGCCGAGGACTGCAGCGACCGGGGCGGCTATCTGGTGAACACGGCCCGCATCGAAACGGGGAAGTACTGTGTGACCCTGGAGCTGTGCCCCTATATCAGCATTGACCCCTATCCGCCGGAGCGTTTCCCGGATGTGGTGGACAATGTCTATTCCATGCTGCTGATCTCCGGCCGGCAGGCCATGGAGATGGAGGAGCTCAGCCGTCGGGTGGATGTGCGCGTGGACGACCGTCTTCTCAGCTTCTGGGGCGGCGCGCAGCCCCGGACCGGGGAGGATACCCCGCTGGTGCCTGCCGATGTGCTGCTGGATGCCTGCGGCATCGGTGCTGTATGGGATGCGGCGGGAGGTCTCTGCCTGACTTACGGTGAAGAAAGTGTGACCCTGTTTGAGGGGAGCGGCAGCATGCTCACGGCGGAGGGCGAAAGGGAGCTTTCCCAGCCCCTGCAGTATGTGGAGGGCTGCCTGATGCTGCCCGCCTGCCCGGTGCTGGATGCTCTTGGGATCCGGGCGGAGTGGGATTTGGAGGAACAGAATCTGTGCATTTGGAAGTAAGGAAGAAATCGGGAAGCCTCCTGTGCCTGCTGCTGGCCTTCCTGCTGCTCCTGCCCGGCTGCGGCGCAGACGGGGGTGAGAGCAGCGGCGGCGGAAGCTATACCCCGCCGGACACCGGGGCGGCTGCACCTGTCTCTCCCCCTGCGGAGGAGGCGACGCCCAGTCCCGTTCCTCCGTCCAGGCAGGTCCTGACCCTGGCCTGCGGGGAGCTTGGCGGCAGCTTCCATCCTCTTTTTGCCGCCGGCGAGGGGGACCGGCTGGTGCTGCGCCTGACGCAGACGCCTCTCCTTGCAGCCGATGCCTTCGGCGTCATCCCGGAGGAGGCACCCCGGGGGGACTTCCCCGGCGCAGCCGGTGTGAAGCGCTCGCCGAGAGACGATGGCAGCGTGGTCTACCGCATCAGCATGCGGGAGGATCTGCGCCTGCCCGATGGGGGCTATGCCGATGTGCAGGACCTGCTTTTTACCCTCTATGTACTTCTGGACCCGGATTATGACGGCCCTTCCGCCCTGAAGGACTGCCCCATCCGGGGCCTTACGGAATACCGCTGTCAGACAGGGCAGGCGGAGACCTGCCGGGAGCTGTACCGGGAAGCCGCGCAGGGCCTCGGCCCCTACGGGCAGCTGGCCCGGGAAGCGCTGGAGGCGGCCTGGCTGCAGGAGCTGGACGCGCTCACAAAGTTCTGTCGGGACAGCTATCTGGCGGACTACGCGGAATATGCCCTGGGCATGAGCGCCGAAACCGTGCGCGGTGATGCCGGGCTGCTCCGGGCCTTTACTCTCTGGTGCTCCGGGCTTGCCGATGCTGCGGGAACTGACGGCATCCTCCGGGATGTGTTCGGCGGCGGATGGTACCTGGGGGGCAGCTACTGCCCCGGGGAAGAAGACCTGTACCGCATCGTTTCCGGCTATTACGGCAGCCCCCGGGCCTGCGATGAAGCCCTGGGCACCCGGGTAGAAGCCCGGGCCGAGGAGGTTTTTATCCGCAGCCTTGCCCGGGAGGAGGAAGCCTATCGGGCTTCCGTGCTCTCCGTTTCCGGCATCCGCGTTGTGGACGATTATACGCTGGAGCTCACCGTGGAGCGGGATTCGGAGGAAGAACTCCGCTGCCTGCGGCAGCTCTGGCTCCTGTCTCTGGATACTTACGGCGACCGGGCGCTGTTTCGGCCCGAAGAAGGCAGCTACGGCTTCCCCTACGGCGACCTTTCCGCCATTCGGGAAATTTCGGAGCAGGGGGGCTTTGGCCCCTATGCCATTTGTTGGCAGGAGGGGAGCCTGCCGTATCTGGAAGCGAATCCTTATTACTATCTGGGTGCTCCCGCCATTTCGGCGGTGGAATTTCTGCCTCTGCCGGAGGAAGGACTGCTGGCTGCGGTGGCGGACGGGTCTGCCGACGCCGCCATGCTTTCCGGCAACCGGGAGCGCTTTTTTCAGGCGGAGCAGCTGGGGCTGCTGACGGTCCCTGTGGCATCCGATGTGTTCGGCTGTCTGTCCCTTTGGAATGAGGGCGTGAAACTGGCGGACGGGTCGGGGGACGAAGCCCTTCGCCGGGCGGTGCTGACGGTGCTGCAGGCCTGCTGTGCCGATTCTGCCCGGGACTATTTCGGCGCTGCGGCCCTGGTGACCGAGATGCCGAGCGTGGAGGAAGCTGCGGCCCGGGCGAAGGAACTGCTGCTGGGTCTGGGCTTTGCGGAGACGGAAACTGGCCTGAGCGCCCCGGAAGCGGTGGAGCTTTCCCTGCTCATCCCCGGCGGCGGCACCGGCGACCATCCCTGCTGGGCGGGAGCCCTGCAGGCGGCGGAGCAGCTGCAGCGGCTGGGTATCAGCCTGCGTGTCACGGATGTGCGCCACAGCAGCCGCTTCTGGGAGCTGGTGGACAGGCGTGAGGCGGACCTCTGGGCGGCGGCGGAGCAGCTGCCGGTGTGGGCGGATGCCCTTTCCGGCGAGCCGGTGTTTTCTTCGGCGGGCGCGCAGCTGCTGCTGTATCAGCGCAACGATCTGGCGGTGTTTTCCCCGGAGCGGGTGCAGAAGGACAGCATCCCCGCCGGGCAGACGCTGAGCTGTGACTGGATCAGCCGCATCCAGGATCTGCAGCTGCGGTGAAAAATGATATAGCGTAAAGCAATATAATGTAAAAAGCAGAGCCAATATCGGCTCTGCTTTTTTTATATGCGTTTTGCCCTTACAGGCTGTTCATGATTTCCTCAAATTCCGCCACGCAGTCGGCAAAGACCTTCAGGGCGCTCTTGACGGTGTCGGGTCTGGAGAGATCCACGCCCGCCATCTTCAGCTCTTCCATGGGATAGTCGCTGCCGCCGGTGCTGAGGAAGCGGAGATACTCGGAGGCGTCCCCGGTCTCCAGAATGCGGCTGGCAATGGACACGGCGCTGCTGAAGCCGGTGGCGTACTGATACACGTAGAAGGCCCGGTAGAAGTGGGGAATTCTGGCCCACTCGATATCGGTGCAGGCGCTGATCTCCGCGCCGTCGTAGTACAGGGCGTTCAGGTCGTGGTAGACCTTGCTGAGAGAGGCGGCGGTGAGGGGCTTGCCCGCGTCGTCCATCTCGTGGGCGATGCGCTCGAACTCGGCAAAGAGGGTCTGGCGGTACAGGGTGGTGCGGAAGCCCTCCAGGAAGCGGTTGAGGACGTAAGCCCGGCGGCGGGGGTCGGTCTCCGTCTTCAGCAGGTACTTGGAAAGCAGCACCTCGTTGACGGTGGAGGCCACTTCCGCCACCAGCAGGGCGTAACCGGCGTTGACATAGTCGTTGGCCCGGTCGCTGGAATAGCTGTGCATGGCGTGACCCAGCTCGTGGGCCACGGTGAAGGCATCCTCCAGGGTGTCGGTGTAGTTCAGCAGCACGTAGGGATGCACGCCGAAGACGCCGTAGGAGAAGGCGCCGCTGTCCTGGCCCTTGTTTTCGTAAACGTCCATCCACTGCTCGCTGTAGGCCCGGTCCAGAAGGGCCTGATACTCCTCGCCCAGAGGCTTCAGGGCTTCCTTCACCAGAGCCTTGGCGTCCTCAAAGGGTACCTTGTAGTCCACTTCCTCCACGATGGGACAGTAGAGATCCCAGAGATTCAGGGTGTCCAGACCCAGGATCTTCTGCCGCAGGGCCAGATAGCGCTTCATGGCGGGGAGGCTTTCGTGG
>JAZSQG010000255.1:0-2292 GCA_045537855.1 Oscillospiraceae bacterium | reverse complement strand
CCGCCATGCCTTGTCAGGGCGGAGGGGGGCGCTGCCGGCAAATAACAGACCCCGCCGGGCAGTACCCGGCGGTGCGCCTTTGTTTTTACGCGCTTTCAGCTGCAACTGTAATCGCGGACAGCCTGCAGCATGGCATCGATGCTCTCCCTCCGGGCGCCCATGGGCACCCCGCCCCCCAGACTGAGAAGGAGTCCGCGATGGCTGCCCATAGCGGCGCAGTAATCGGCAATCACCTGCCGGGTTTGGGCATATACCTCTTCCGGGCTTTCCTTTACCAGGGACATGGGGGCCACATTCCCCAGCAGGCAGACCCGCTCCCCGATCTTCCGGCGGATCTCCCCGATGTTTTTCTTATGGGTGAAGTTATACAGGTCCACCCCCGCTTCCTCCAGATAAGGCACGGAAACATCACTGTCGGTATCGTTGTGGAAGAGGTGCAGCAGCCCCGGGAAGCTTGCGAAAATCTCCTTCAGATAGGGATGGGCAAATTCCAGATAGTCTTCCTCACTGAGAAAGCCCGTGACGTCATCCAGCACCAGAATTCCCTTTGCCGTGCCCACATTTTCCAGCTGCGCTTCCAGCCAGCGCTTGCACAGGGCGGTAGTGCAGCGCAGCAGTTTGTGGATGGTCTCCCCTTCCAGCTTCACGCCCAGGAGCAGCTCCGTCAGCGGCATAAGATGGGAGGCAATGGTAAGAGGCCCCCGGGTGCTGACGATATAGTGCTCTTCCCCCAGTTCCTGCAGCCGGGGCTGCACATAGCGCTGCAGATTCAGCAGCAGGGGCATGAGTCCGCTCCTGCGGGGGTCGGGCACCTGCAGGCGGTCAATGATGTCCCCATCCTCCAGAGAGGGGATGATGTGATGCACCGTGGGGAGATTGTCATCATAAAAATCAAAGCGGCAGCCGAAGCCGGAGGGCTCGGTGGCCATGCCGAATTCGTTCCACCAGTCCGGCAGGAACAGAACATCGGGAAAGTCGGCATGGATCTTCCGATAGGCATCCAGCCACAGCTCCGGCCGGGCATAGAAATCCACATTGCTCACGCCGCAGTAGCCGGGCATCCAGGGGCTGTCCACGATCAGCGCCGCCCGAAGCGGGCCCTCTTCTCCCCGGATGATCGCCTGCAGAGAATCCCATTGCTGTTTTGTCATGTGCCGAACCTCTCTTTCTGCCGGGAAGTGCCCCGGCTGCAAGTTCAGTATACAGGATTTTTTCCCGCCTGCATAGCTCGAAGATGTGATTGACAGACAAAATGCAAACCATTAAAGTATAGCTGACAAAAACGCAGGAGGGCTGCATTGTGAAACTGGGATATCGGGACTTTATACAGGATGGACTCCCCGCCGCCGCGTGCCGGGATTACGGCGTGTACCCCCGCTCGCTCCGGGAGGGCGCTTTTATGGCCGATCTGGGTGAGCGGGATGTGCTCATCGCCAGGGCGGAACTGGGTTTCCGGGGGGACGCCTTCCGCGTTGGAGAAAGCGCGTGGGTTCTGGCGGAGCTGCGCCACGAAAACGCGCAGATCCTCCGGGAGAAATTCCCCTTTACCGCGCCGGTGAGCGTCCTCCGGCGGCCCCGCACCCTGGGTCTGGGGGACCGGCTGGGCCTTGCTGCGCCGGGCCATCTGCAGGCACTGAAAGACTATGACGCGCTGCCCATTCTGGCGCAGCAGTCCATCCGGGAGCTGAATCTTACGGGCCGCAGCTTCCCCGAAGTGCTGGACTGCGCCAGCTGGGCCGTCTTCCGGGAAGGCTACACCGGCGGCTTCGGCGCCGACGGCGACCATCTGAAGACCATGGAAGAGGTGCAGTATGCCATCGACTGCGGCTACACCATGATCACCCTGGACTGCAGCGAGCACATCCGCAACGATGTTGCCGCCATGAGCAGTGAAGAGGTGGCGAAGGCTTACCGCCCCGACCCGGCGCGGGAGGCAACGTATCTGGGCAAGACTTTTACTCTGGAAGACCTGCGCATTTCCTTCCCGGAAGAAGACTTCCGGCGGATGTGCCTCATCTACAATGATGCCATCGACTTCGCCGCTCGGGTATACGAGCGCTTCTTCCAAGGCCGGGACGACCTGGACTTCGAAGTTTCCATCGACGAAACCGCCACCACCACGGCCCCGGCACAGCACTTTTATGTGGCCAGCGAGCTTCTGGCCCGGGGCGTAAAGCCCGCCACGGTGGCCCCCCGCTTCTGCGGCGAATTCCAGAAGGGCATCGACTACATCGGCGACCCGGAGCAGTTTGAAGCGGAGCTGCGGCAGCATGCCGCCATTGCCCGGCACTT
>JAZSQG010000139.1:0-2964 GCA_045537855.1 Oscillospiraceae bacterium | reverse complement strand
TTCATCATGGGCACGGGCAGGGTCTTGGCATTGGCGCCGCCGATGTAGCGGTACAGGGGCATGCCCAGGGCGTTGGCCGCCGCTTTGGCGCAGGCCAGAGAGACGCCCAGCAGGGCGTTGGCGCCCAGACGGGACTTGTTGGGGGTGCCGTCCAGTTCCCGGAGCAGCGCGTCGATGGCGGGCTGTTCCAGAGCGTTCAGACCGATGAGGGCCTCGGCGATCTCGCCGTTGACGGCTTCCACCGCCTCCAGCACGCCCTTGCCCAGGTAGCGGGCTTTGTCCCCGTCCCGCTTCTCGCAGGCTTCGTACACGCCGGTGGAGGCGCCGGAGGGCACGGCGGCCCGGCCCATGCTGCCGTCATCCAGCCAGACTTCCACTTCTACCGTGGGGTTGCCCCGGCTGTCCAGGATCTCCCGGCCGAGAACATCGCTGATTTCCAGAAACTTGCTCATAGCTTTCTCCTTTTCTGTCAACACATATCCTGAAACCCGCTCAGGAATTCATCAGAAGGCTTTCGCCCAGCATTTCGGGGGGCTGGGCCAGACCCATCAGTTCCAGTATCGTAGGGGCGATATCCGCCAGTCGTCCAGAGCGCAGCTTCACGTCCGCCCCCCGGACGATGAAGGGCACGGGGTTCACCGTGTGCCCGGTGTGGGGGCTGCCGTCGGGATTCCAGACCTCTTCGGCGTTGCCGTGGTCGGCGGTGATGATGCTGATGCCGCCCATTTCCGCCGTGGCTTCCGCGGTGAGGCCCACGCAGGTATCCGTCACCCGCACCGCTTCCTCGATGGCGTCCCACACGCAGGTGTGGCCCACCATGTCGCAGTTTGCGTAGTTCACCACCACCAGGTCATATTTGCCGCTGCGGATGCGTTTGCACACCCCCCGGCAGACCTCGTTTGCCCGCATTTCCGGGATCAGGTCATAGGTGGCGTACTCCTTGGGAGAGGGGATGAGCACCCTGTCCTCTCCGGGCAGCTCCTCCTCCCTGCCGCCGTTGAAGAAGAAGGTGACATGGGCGTACTTCTCCGTCTCGGCGATGCGAAGCTGAGTCTTGCCCAGGCTGCTGAGATATTCTCCCAGGGTGTTTTCCGGCTGCTCCGGGGGGAAGGCAACGGAGACATTGGGCATATCCGCATCGTACTGGGTGAGGCAGACATAATCCAGGGGGAAATAGCCCGGCTCCCGGTCGAAGCCGGTGAAATCCGGGTCGGTGAAGGCCCGGGTGATCTCCCTGGCCCGGTCGGGCCGGAAGTTCATGAAATACACGCTGTCCCCGGAGCGGATAAGGCCCTCCGGGTCGCAGAGGACGGGCTCCACAAATTCATCGGTGATATCCGCGTCATAGGAAGCCTGTATGGCACGCAGGGGGTCCTCCTCCCGCCTGCCGCTGCCCAGCACCAGATTGTCATAGGCCAGCTTGACCCGCTCCCAGCGCTGATCCCGGTCCATGGCATAGTAGCGGCCGCAGAGGCTGGCAATGCGCCCCAGGCCAATCTCGGCGCATTTGCGCAGGGTCTCCTCCACATAGCCCTTGCCGGAGCGGGGGGAGGCGTCCCGCCCGTCCAGGAAGCAGTGGATGTACGCCCGGCTGACCCCTTCCCGCTTCAGGAGCTTCAGCAGGGCCCAGACATGGCGGATATCGCTGTGTACGCCGATGTCGCTGAGCAGCACGAAGATGTGGGCCGCCCCCTCCGGGTCTGCCGCCCGCCGTCTGGCGGAAGCCAGCAGCACCGGGTTTTCAAAAAAGCTGCCGTCTTCCATGCTGTTCGTAATGCGCAGCAGGCTCTGATACACCACCCGGCCCGCGCCGATGTTGGTGTGGCCCACTTCACTGTTGCCCATGGTATCCGGCGGCAGGCCCACATCCGGGCCGGAGGCCGCCAGGCTGCAGTGGGGATTTTCCGCCCAGAGTGCGCTGACCTGAGGCGTCCCGGCACTGCGGATGGCATTGCCCTGCGTTTCCTCGCTGAGGCCGAAGCCATCCATAATGATGAGTGTGATGGGAGTTTTCATTCTTTCGCCGCTTCCACGATTTGATAGAATTTGTCCGCATCCAGAGATGCGCCGCCGATGAGGCCGCCGTCCACATCCGGCTGAGCCAGAAGCCCGGCGGCATTGTCCCCGTTCATGGAGCCGCCGTACTGGATGCTCACTGCCCGGGCAATGCGGGACCGTAGCATTCCCGCACAAGGCCGCGGATGGCGCAGCACATCTCCTGCGCCTGCTGGGGCGTGGCGGTCCTGCCGGTGCCGATGGCCCACACCGGTTCATAGGCGATGACGGTGCGGCGCATCTTCTCCGGCTCCAGCCCATGGAGGGCCAGCTTCAGCTGCCTGCGCACCGTTTCCTCCGCACAGAGGGCGTCCCGCTCGGCAAGGCTTTCCCCCACGCAGAGGATGGGGGTCAGGCCCGCATCATGGGCCAGCCGCAGCTTGCGGCCGATGAGTTCGTCCGTCTCGCCGTGGTACTGCCGGCGCTCGCTGTGGCCGAGGATGACGTATTTCACCCCGGCGTCGGCGATCTGGGCGGCGGAGATCTCCCCCGTCCTTGCGCCGGAAGCCTCCGCGCTCATATCCTGCACGCCCACGGCCACCCGGCTGCCCCGGAAAGCCCGGATCGCCGCAGAGGCCATGATGGCCGGAACGCAGAGGACCACTTCGCTGTCCTTCTGCCGGCCCAGCAGTTCCCGCAGGCGCTGGGCATAGGGCTTCACCTGGGAGGGCAGCAGGTTCATCTTCCAGTTGCCCGCCAGAATGGTCTTTCGGTATTTCCTGTTCATGCTTCCCGCTTTCTCAGTCCCGGTCGGGCAGACAGGCGATGCCGGGCAGCAGCTTTCCTTCCATGAATTCCAGAGAGGCGCCGCCGCCGGTGGAAATGTGGCTCATTTTGTCCGCCAGACCCAGCTTCTGCACGGCGGAAACGCTGTCGCCGCCGCCCACCACGGTGACGCCGCCGCAGTCC
>JAZSQG010000081.1:0-5458 GCA_045537855.1 Oscillospiraceae bacterium | reverse complement strand
TGTTAGGCACGCCGCCAGCGTTCGTCCTGAGCCAGGATCAAACTCTCAAAAAATGGTATCTTAAGCATCGCTGCCTAAAATCTTTTTCGATAAGTTAAGCTCCATAGCTTCACTCAAATTATTAACAGTTGCAGCTCAATTTAGCTGCGCCCATTTGGTGCGTTCGCTTAGCTTTGCATTGTTTAATTTACAAGGTGCACATCCCGCCCGCGCCGACCGCGTTCCCGTTTTTCCGGGGCCGCTCTCAGCGGCGAGCTTGCATAATATAGCATGCCCAAAAGGAAATGTCAACACCTTTTTTGAAAAAATCAAAGTTTTTTTCTGACTGCCGGATTTGGGGCAAAAACCGGCCCATCCGGGCATCAGCAGGCCGGGCCAAACATGTTGATTTTTCCGCAGAATACCGGGTTTTTCTTTATATCCAATGGCCTTCCCGCCCGATCGGTCAGCGCTCTGTACCCCAAAAGGATTTCCCCGAAGCCGGGCCATTCAGGCTCAGCTTCGGGGAACAAAATACTTCCTGTGAAACGCTTCAGCGGAGGCGGGTCTGCTTCCCTTTCAGCGGGTTATCCCGGATCTGTTCCGGGTCATCCCGGCGGTGGGATTCAAAGATGCAGTAGCCCACTGCCAGAGCGGTAAGACCATAATAGAAGCCTGCACAGATACCGAAAGACGCGCCGCCCGCGCTGTAGAAAGCCTGCAGAAATTCTCCGGCAAAGCGCAGCACAAAGGCCAGCAGGATAAGCCGCCGGTCCTCCTCCAGCTTTCCGCCCTCCAACCCGTACCAGATAAGGCGGGCAGCCACCACGGAGACGAGCAGCATGCAGATATAGTCCACCGAACTGATGAGATAGATCCTGGGCGCGGAAGCAGCCAGAGCTTCCAGCTGCTCCTGCAAAGCGGGAGCGGAAGCGGCATCCACACTGTCAAGAAGACTCTGGAGTCCCTCCCGGTTCACCGTCAGAGCATTGGCCAGACGGAAGAGGGCGTTCAGCGCCCCAAGATAGAGCAGATCAAAGAGACGGAAGCCCAGACCGAAACCGATGGGCACCCGCACCGTGCTGTAACGGCGCTGCATGAACGCCAGGAACACGGCCATACCACCGATTTCCGGCAGGGCCACCAGCAGGGCCCGCAGCAGCGCATAGGCAGCGGGGGCCATTTCGGCGCTCTTATCCGCAGGGGCAAAGGAGCCCAGCAGCATGCTGGGCAGCAGGTAGCCGCAGAGGAAGAAGGCTGCCAGACCCGCCAGCAGGCCGGCATGGTTCAGCTTCTTCTTATAAACATACCATACATAATAAAAGGCAGGGAGAATCAGACAGGTGATGAACAGGACGACCAGTGAGGTCGTCAGCTCATCGGAAAAGACAAGGGTAGTTTCCAAACACGTTCCTCCATCCGGCAAAACTGGCGCAAATGACAACTGCGGGCGGCCCGTGGGCCGCCCGCCTCGCATTTACTGGAAAATCTTCAGGATGTCATCCATGTCATCACGGGGCCTTCTGGGAGCGGCTTCCTGCGCCGCAGCCTCCCGGGGCTTTTCCTCCTGCGCGGGGGCCTTGGGGCCGCCGTCGAAGCAGGTGGCGATGACGATGACGCGAATCTCATCCTGCATGCTGTCATCAAAGGCAGCGCCGAAGATGATGTTTGCATCGGGGTGGGCAGCTTCCGCCACCAGACCGGCAGCGATGTCCACTTCTTCCAGGCTCATATCCATGGAGCCGACAACGCTCACCAGAACGCCGCGGGCGCCGTCGATGCTGGTCTCCATCAGAGGGCTGGCGATGGCCATGCGGGTGGCATCCTCAGCCTTGTTCTTACCGGTGGCATGGCCGACACCCATGTGGGCATAGCCGGCATCCTTCATGATCGTGGTGACATCGGCAAAGTCCAGGTTGATGAAGCCGGTGTTCTTGATCAGATCGGAAATGCTGGTAACAGCCTGATACAGCACTTCATCGGCAATCTTGAAGGCGTTGAACATGGTGATCTTCTGCTCGGAGACATACTTCAGACGCTCGTTGGGGATGACCAGCAGAGAGTCCACCTTGCCCAGCAGCTCGCGGATGCCGCCCTCGGCCTGGGTGGTCTTGCGCTTGCCTTCAAAGGCGAAGGGCTTGGTGACCACGGCCACGGTGAGCACACCGGCTTCCTTGGCAAGGTCCGCCACCACAGGGGCAGCGCCGGTGCCGGTGCCGCCGCCCATACCGGCGGTGATGAAAACCATGTCGGTATCTTCAAAAATCTTGGTCAGGTTGTTGCGGCTCTCCTCGGCAGACTTCTTGCCCACCTCGGGGTCGGCGCCCGCACCCTGCCCGTGGGTCAGCTTTTCGCCGATCTGGATCTTCTGATCCGCCCGGGACACGGCAAGCACCTGCTTGTCCGTATTGATGGCCACAAACTCAACGCCCTTGGTACCGGCTTCCACCATGTGGTTGACCACATTGTTGCCGGCGCCTCCGACGCCAACGACCTTTATATTCACAACATTGTCGGGGCCTGTCTCGAAATCATAAGGCATGGCGATATCCTCCCGTATGCATCATTACACTTAGTTCCATAATTTTATCTCAAAGGACAGCACAGGTCAATAGGAAAACCGCAAACAAACTACCAAAATTTTGCCTTTTCCGCAAAGCCGTGCTCCCACCGAAGACCTTGGCAAAGAAAAACCCGGATGCGCGGCATCCGGGTTTTTATCTTCCAATCTCAGTCTGCAAAATACTGATTGAACCATTTTTCCCAGTTTTCCTCGCCGTTCTGACCGCCGTCGGCGGCTTCCCGCTGCTTCTGGGCCACGGAGGCAGCTTCCTCCGCTGCGGCGCTTCGCTCGGCGCCGGATGCGCCCTCGTCCGCGAAGTCGGTGGCGATGACGATGACCCGCAGAGCGTCCACCAGCTTTTCGTCAAAACCCAGACCGAAGATGATGTTGGCATCTTCGTCGGCGGCACCCTGGATGCGCTCCATGACGGCACTCACATCGTCCGCGGGCAGGTCGGGGGAACCGATGAGGTTCACGATCATCCGGCGGGCACCGTGGACGCTGGTCTCGGTAAGCTCGCTGCGGATGGCAGCAGCGGCGGCTTCCTCCACCTTGCCCTTGCCGCTGGCTTCTCCCAGACCCAGATGGGCAAGGCCGGACTTGCGCAGAATGGTCTTCAAGTCGGCAAAATCCAGGTTAATGAAGCCGGTGCTCTTCAGCAGGTTTGCGATGCCGCTCACGGCCCGGTTGAGCACATCGTCGGACACGGCGAAGGCCTGAGCAAAGCTCACGTTCTGGTCGCTGACCTTGCGGATATTCTCATTGGGGATGACGAACAGGGTATCCACCTGTTCCTTCAGGGCTGCGATGCCCGCCTCGGCCACCCGCATTTTCCGGGCGCCTTCCCAGCGGAAGGGCGTGGAGACCACGCCGATGGTCAGCGCGCCCGCACTCTTGGCAGCCTCCGCCACCACGGGAGCCGCGCCGGTTCCGGTGCCGCCGCCCATACCGGCAGTGATGAAAACGGCGTCCGCGCCGTCAAAAAGCTTATTGATATTGTTGCGGTCCTCTTCCGCAGCCATGCGGCCCACCTCGGGGCGGGAGCCCGCACCCTGGCCGTGGGTCAGCTTCTGGCCGATCTGCAGAAGCTCCTGCGCTCCGGAAGCCTCCAGCGTGGGCTTGTCCGTGTTGATCGCCACATAATCCACACCGCCGATCCCATTGACGATCATGCGGCCCACCACATTGTTGCCTGCGCCGCCAACGCCGACGACCTTCATATTGATCACATCTGCCATAACCCAAAAACCCCCATCTGTTTATTTAACCCGGAATAAAGTGCCCTTCCATATCGGTGGAAAGGTCAATCGCGCCGGTCTCCCCATTGCCGAGAGAGCCCACAATGCGCTGCAGGAAATCCAGCTTTTCCGAAACGCGGTTCCGGCCGCCCATACGGACGCTGAAACGCCCGTCAAACACAAAATACAGATCGCTCACATTGGCGATATCCAAATCTTTCACCGCGCCCAGCAGTTCCTTGTCCGAAAGGCAGCGGAGCAGCTCCGTCAGATACTCCAGCTTTGCCGTATCCGCTTCGCCCAGGGTCAGAATCTCCCCTTCCCGGGGCTCCACCGGCGTGATGCCCCCAATGTGCAGCAGGCCGGAAGTATCCCCGCCGATCCCCACCACACGGCCGCGGGCGCTGAGCAGGAGAATGCCCTCTTCCGCCTCGGTCCAGGCGACGGCAGGCCCTTCCTCCACCCGGATGACCAGGGTGTTGGGCAGGCGGAATCCCACCTCCGCATGCTCCACGCAGGACAGGCTTTCCTCCAGGCGCTTTTCCGCAGCCTTCCGGCGGATGAGGAAGAAATTGCCCCCCTCCCGGAGTTCTGCCGCAGTCAGCAATTCGCCTTTTGAGTATATCACATTTCCTTCCACCTGTATATCGGAAATTTCAAAGAACAGGGCCACCGCAGCAAGCATGGCGGCAGCGGCCAGCAGATAGCGCAGAAGTTTTCCCCTGCCCTGCCGACGCACCCGGTAGTGACGTTTCCCTGCAGCCTTATCCATCCTCGTCCTCCATCCTCTGTATCTCCGCCCCCAGGGCGCTCAGGGTCTCTTCCAGCCGGGCATAGCCCCGGTCTATGTGCCCCACGGAGCGAATGACGCTCTCTCCTTCGGCACTCAGAGCCGCCACCGCAAGGGCGGCGCCACCCCGAAGGTCCGCCGCGCTGAAGCTGCCGCCCCGCAGTGCGGGCACGCCCCAGACCACCGCAGTCCTTCCCTCGGTGCGGATATCCGCCCCCATGCGCAGGAATTCCTGCACATGGCGATAGCGGTTTTCAAAAATCGTCTCAATAAACACCGCCGTTCCCTCCGCCCGGAGGCAGGCAGCCATCAGGGGCGGCTGAGCATCCGTGGGAAAGGCGGGATAGGGTCTTGTTACAATGGGCCGGGGTGCCTGAAGGCGCCCCCGGGCGCGGATGCGCACCATCCGCTCCGAAACCCGAAGCTCACATCCCATCTCGTGGAGCGCACGCAGCACTGTCATATAATGCCGGGGTTCGGTGTCATAGAGCTTCACTTCGCCCCCCGCGGCGGCACAGGCGGACAGCCAGGTAGCCGCAGCAATGCGGTCCGGCAAAACCCGATGCTCCGCCCCGTGGAGGCGCTTCACCCCCCGGACGGCGACGACGCTGCTCCCCGCCCCGGATACCTGCGCCCCCGCAGCATTGAGAAAACGCTGCAGGTCTTCGATCTCCGGTTCCCGGGCGGCATTGGTGATCAGGGTCACCCCTTCTGCCCGGCAGGCAGCCAGCATGGCATTTTCCGTGGCCCCCACGCTGGGCAGGGGCAGATCGATGCGCTCGCCCCGAAGCTGTACGGCCCGGCAGCGCAGCAGCGCCCCCCGGTCGTCGATCTCCGCCCCCAGACTGCGCAAGGCAGCAAGATGCAGGTCGATGGGTCTCGGCCCCA
>JAZSQG010000129.1:0-4305 GCA_045537855.1 Oscillospiraceae bacterium | reverse complement strand
CCCACGATGAGCAGCTCCGCCATGCCGTCCAGGAGCTTATAGTAGGCATTGGTGGTTTTTGAGAAGTTTACCAGATCGGCAGCCTCTTCCCGGCTCTCCCCCAGCAGCACGGCGCAGACCGCCTGGGCCAGAGGCGCCGTGGAGGTGGACCCGTCCAGCTTTGGAAGATTCTCACGGGTAAAGACAAAGAGCTCTGCTTCCGGTGCCGGGGTTTCGGCAGGCGCGGGCACCGGTGTCGGCGCAGGTGTTGCTGCTGGGGCGGGGGTGGGCGCGACCGTCCCCTCTTCTCCGCAGCCGACAGTTCCAAGCAGCAGCAGGACTGCCGCCAGCAGGGGCAGCATGCTTCGCAAACGTTTCGATCTCATCATACAGCGCTCCTTTCCGCACAGGGTCTCTTTTATCATATCGGCAGGGGCCGTCTTTGTCCACAACAGAAGAAAAACAAAGCGTTACAATCTCTAACGGCCCGCAGCCGGATGGGGGGCATGCCCTGCGCCGCCGGACACAAAAACAGCGGCAGAAAGCGGGCTTCCCCCTGCTTTCTGCCGCCAAACCGTCAACTCCGTTTTTGTGGGGAGACTGCCTGCGGCAGTCCCCTTCTTATTCAGTCTTCGCTGTCATCCTCAAAGGAATACACATTCAGTTCTTCAAAATCAAGAAACTCGGCCAGAGTCATATTGAATGCCAGGGCGATTTTGTGAAGTGTTTTCACACGCGGGTTCTTCGTCAGACCGCGCACGATGTTATCCAGCGTCGACTGCTTCACATCACTCATGGCAGCAAGCTTATTGATCGCAATCCCGCGCGCTTTGCACAGGCTGCGAATTCTTTTCACATAAAGCTCAGAATACTCCATCGACACCGCCCCCGCGTTACCATTACCCGTTTGTGGGTTAATATAATGATAACAACGGAAACAGACGCGCTTACCCGTATACGGGTTGACTTTGAAAATGTACCCGCGTTACAATAGGCATACCCGAATATGGGTAGTTCTGTTGTGGAGGTGTTTCAATGTCAGCCTGTACTTTTTTCGGACACCGTGACTGCCCTGCTTCCGTGAAACCAAAGCTGCGGGCAGTGCTGAGCGACCTGATCGAGAACCGTGCCGTAACGCTGTTTTATGTAGGGAAGCAGGGTGCATTTGACAGCCTCGTGCGCTCCGTTCTGAAGGAGCTGGAAGCCGTATACCCCCACATCCGTTACGCCGTGGTTCTGGAGCACATGCCCCCGAAGCGGCGGGAATTTGATGCCCGGGACTATTCCGACACCATGCTTCCGGAGGGCATCGAAGCGGTTCACCCTCGCTTCGCGATCTCCTGGCGAAACAACTGGATGCTCAGGCAGTCAGACTATGCCGTGACCTACATCACCCACCCCTGGGGCGGCGCAGCGCAGTTTGCAGAGAAGGCCAAAAAACAGGGAAAGACCGTTGTGAATCTTGCATGATCCACAACGGTCACCTGTCACAGCAAGACGCTGCACGTTTCTTTTGCGGCAGAAAGCGGGCGGTGACCGAAGTCACCGCCCGCTGTTTTCTCCTGCTCAGAGACCGGCCATGGTCTCCTGCTCCACGGTGCTGATGCCCGCGGCTGCCAGCACGGCCGAAGCCTTTTCCGGGTCCGCCACCCGGAAGATCATGTAGGCGTGCCCGTCTTTTGCGCCCAGGAATGCGTACATATACTCGATGTTCACTTCGCCCTGGGTGAGCACCTCCAGCACCTTGTTCAGGCCGCCGGGGGTATCGGGGATCTCCACGCCCAGCACCGGGGTCAGAGAATAGACATAGCCCGCTTCCTTCAGCACGGCGCTGGCCTTGTCCAGATCATCCACGATGATGCGCACGATGCCGAAATCCTCGGTCTCCGCCAGGGACAGCGCCCGCATATCCACCTGATTCTCTGCCAGCACCCCGGTCATGGCACACATGGCACCGGGCTTGTTCTCCACGAATACGGAAATCTGTTTCACACTCACGGTTATCCCTCCCCTTAAATCTTGCGGGTGTCGATGACACGGACCGCCTTGCCTTCACTTCTTACAATGGACTTGGGTGCCACCAGGGTCACCTTGGCGGCGATGCCCAGCATGGAGCGCAGCCCGTCCACCAGATCCTTCTGGCGGCGTTCAATTTCGCCCATGTTGTCGGTGAACATTTCGGGGGTCATCTCCACCTTCACTTCGAAGGTGTCGGTATTCTTCACCCGGCCCACCACGATCTGGTAGTTGGGGCTGTAGCCCTTGTTGATCAGCACCGTCTCGATCTGGCTGGGGAACACGTTGACGCCACGGATGATGAGCATGTCATCGCTTCTGCCCATGGGCTTGCGCATCTTCACATGGGTGCGGCCGCAGGAGCACTTCTCCCGGCTCAGCACGCAGATATCCCGGGTGCGGTAGCGCAGCAGGGGGAAAGCCTCCTTGGTGATGGAGGTGAAGACCAGCTCGCCCTTGGAGCCTTCCGGCAGCACCTCGCCGGTATCCGGGTCGATGATCTCGGCAATGAAGTGGTCCTCATTGATGTGCATGCCGCTCTGGGCGGAGCACTCGTAAGCCACGCCGGGGCCGGAAAGCTCGGTGAGCCCGTAGATGTCATAGGCCTTGATGCCCAGGGTCTGTTCGATGTCGTGGCGCATTTCATCGCTCCAGGCTTCCGCGCCGAAGATGCCCGCCTTCAGGGGGATCTGATCCGGGGTGAGGCCCATTTCCTTCATGGTCTCGCCCAGATAGGCGGCGTAGGAGGGGGTGCAGCAGAGGATGCTGGCATTCAGGTCCTGCATGAACATGATCTGCCGCTCGGTGTTGCCGGAGGAAATGGGAACGGTGAGACAGCCCACCTTGTGGCTGCCGCCGTTGAGACCCGCACCGCCGGTGAAGAGGCCGTAGCCGTAGGCCACCTGGCACACGTCATCCTCGGCACCGCCCGCCGCCACGATGGCTCTGGCGCAGCAGTCCTCCCACAGGTCGATATCATGCTGGGTGTAGAAGGCCATCACCCGCTTGCCGGTGGTGCCGGAGGTGGAGTGGATGCGGACGCAGTCCTTCAGAGGCTTTGCCAGCAGACCGTAGGGATACGCCTCCCGCAGGTCGGACTTGCTGACGAAGGGGAGCTTGTGCAGGTCTTCGACCCCCTTGATATCCTCGGGGCTGACGCCCTTCTCTTCCATCTTCCTGCGGTAGTAGGGCACATTGTCCCAGACATGCTTCACCTGCTTCACCAGGCGTTCATCCTGCCAGGCTTTGATCTGTTCCCGGCTGGCACATTCGATTTCCGGCTGATAGTAGCGTTCCATACTCGTTTCTCCTTATTGCGATTATCTCATTTTTCCTTCTTCATATCAATAAAAAACGCCCTGCATTTCCATGCAGGGACGAATTTTCTCGTGTTACCACTCTGCTTCGCACAGGCCTTGCGGCATGTGCCTTATCAGGCTTCGGCCATCTGAGGGGAAAACAAAAAACCGCCCCTTAAAAACAGGGACGATCATCAAAAATCGCGGTACCACTCTGCTTTCGTATTGACCTCTCGGTCAAAACCTCAATAGGCTTAAAAGTCTTAGCGATGTAACGGTCGCACCCGTTGTACCTACTCCAATGTTCAATACACTGCTCGCAGAATGAACTTCACTGAGATATTACTGTTGCCTCGCACCGACCGGCAATTCTCTGAAGCTTTTCTCTCAGCTACTCTTTCTGCTCAAACGCATTTACTGTATGAAATTGCGCACATTGTAGCACCGGAAATGCCCCTTGTCAATGGGGTTTTGAAAAAAAATCGCAGCCTCCGCCCGCCTGCGGGCGGAGGCTGCCGCCCCGGCGGGTCGCGGAAGTGCTGCAAAATTGCAGCAACTCCGGATCAGCGGAAACGCCAGAAGCGGTCGTATTTGAACAGATACTGCGGGTCAAAGGGCCCCAGCCGTTCCAGGCAGAAGTACACCGCCGCAACCAGGACCACCACCAGAAGGGGCACCGCAACACGCAGGATGCGGCGCTTTCGCGCCTTTCGCTCGGCCAGCTCCACCGCCGTCAGGTTTTCGTTTCGATTTTGCATGTGTGCGCTCCTTTCCCGTGCTACTCTTTGCTGCCCTGCCCCGGCTGATGCGCCGGCGCGGGTTCTCTATGAAAGCATGATAGCATATGCCCCGCCCCCGCGCAAGGGGGCCTGTAAAAGCGGGATTATCTGCTGTCAGGGTCTTCCGGCACGTTTTTCCTGAAACCGTCCCTTTCAGATATTGTATTGCATGATTATGCCACACAACATGTCACCCGGCAAAGCTTTCCGTCCGGCGCACACCCGTGCGGGTG
>JAZSQG010000306.1:0-1868 GCA_045537855.1 Oscillospiraceae bacterium | reverse complement strand
CCCGAAGGCACGCACCCAGCGGAAGGCCCCATTGGGATTCAGATATTCCACCGTCTCCCAAAATTCCTCCGGCGGCGTTTGGGTGCAGAAGAGGACATAGATATAGGGCATGTTCACTTCGTCGGTGATCCAGAGCGTTTCTTCCCCCAGACTTTCGGCATATTCAATGGCCTCGCACAGTCCCCCGTGGAAAGCGGGAGAAAGCCTGTCCCGGTACTCCGTGCAGTAATACCTTCCCAAAAAGCAGGCGGCCAGCAGCAGGCTGCAGACCAGAACCGGCCCCAGGCGGCCCTTCAGCAGACTGCCCAGCCACTGCAGCCCCAGAGCCTGACACCAGACCAGGGGCAGAAACAGGGCATTCAGGCGGTTGATGTTCCCATCGATGAAGAAGGATGCCAGGAGGGCGGCGCTCAGCAGGCAGAGCATGGCTTCCTCCTGGAGGCTCCCCTCCCGCTTCAGGCAGCGCCGAAGGCTCAGCACCAGCCCCGGGAGGGCCGCCAGCAGGCCGGGCTTCCCGTAAAACAGGCCATAGGGACCCGCGCTGTTCCAGATGAGCCCGTCGGACTGCTTCCAGAGGATCTGCAGCATCCGGAGGAAGTTATCAAAGGAAAGAGACATGGTGCTTGCCTGCCGCGTCTCCGTCAGGGCGGGGAGGCTCATCCAGAGGAAGCGCCCCTCCGGCAGACCCAGCACATTGCGGAGATTGCAGAGGCTCACCGGCAGGGCGATGAGGGCAAAGAGGGCGCAGGCAGCAAGGCAGAGGCGCAGCTTCACTACCCGCCGGCGCAGGAGGCAGAGGGCGGTCAACAGGAAAAAGAAGGGCAGCACCACGAAAGCGGTGCCGTAGGCATAGAGGCTCAGGCCGAAGGCGGCGGCGGAAAGGAGGATGCAGCGGGGCCGCGTTTCGGAAAGGCAGAGGAAAAAGATGCCCAGCAGGAGCATAAAGGGCAGGAGATTGCTTTCCAGTGCCCAGCGGCTCAGGAGCAGGTGCCAGGGATTCAGGCACAGGGCAAGCAGGGCCCAGAAGCCCCGCTCTTTCCCGCCGCTGCGGCAGCCCAGACGCCAGAAAAGCAGCAGGGAGATGCTGCCGCAGAGGCCGGAAGCCAGGCGCAGGCTCCCCACGCCGAGGCCGCCCAGGGCCACGATGGGGAGGGAAAACCAGGCATACAGCACATTCTGCCCGCTGCCCCAGCTGGTGAAGAGCGCGGGCCAGACACTGCCGCAGCGGTCGCGCCCGGTGGTCAGCAGGGACCAGCATTCGTAACCGATGGAGGCTTCATCCTGATTCAGACCCGGAGGAAAGCTCCCCAGGCACACCAGACGCAGCAGCGCCCCCAATATAAGGAGCGCAAAAGGCAGCAGCAGGCCGCTCTGCCGGATTCTTTCTTTCAGGATGTCCACCCCCTTCCCCGTCAGTATAGCACCCGGGCCGGGCACTCACAACGGGAAAACAGGGAACAAAATTATTTTTCCGGCGTCAAAACACATTGACGAAAAGACGGGAAAAGGGTATTATTTAACGGTAAACTATACCTATGAGAAGGAGGGCAATTATGGGACTGTTCAAAGAAGTGAAGTGCGGGCGCTGTGACCGCCGTTACTCCGCTGTCCGCAGCAGATGCCCCTATTGCGGCGCAAGGAAAAACCAGGATGGAAAAAGCCCCAGCGGAGGCGATAACGGCAAGTGGCAGGTCATCGTCTGCATCGTGGTTCTGGTCGCCATCATCGTCGGCGTGGTGATCCTCCTGAGTACCAGTCTGCGCAACCGTCCCCCGGAGGGCACGGAGGCCAGCCCCACCCCCGGCGGCGTCACCAGCGTGGACGGCACCGATCCGACCCCCGAACCCACGCCGGAACCCACCCCCGAG
>JAZSQG010000141.1:0-10139 GCA_045537855.1 Oscillospiraceae bacterium | reverse complement strand
CAGCATGGCAGCGCTGAGCAGATCCGACTGCAGGGCGATGCGGTTGCGGTCCCGGCAGGTGAGCTGGAAGATGGGGGTCAGACCCGCATCCTTCAGGGCCTTGCAGGTGGCCAGAGAGCCCAAACGCATGACAGAGGACTGATTATCGGTGACGTTGACGGCGGTGATGCCGCCCAGGAATTCTTTGGCTTCTTCCACCAGTTCATCCACGTGAATTCCCTTGGGAGGGCCGACTTCTGCGGAAACAACAAACTCGCCGCGTGCAAACAACTCAGTAATATTCATGTTAACATGCTCCTATCCAAGTAGATTCTTACAGCTTCTGTTCCGAACCGGCAGCTGCTCAGTCGGAATCCCTCACGTCTGTTGCGAAATTGCGGATCTGGACCGGGCACTTCAGGGCATCCAGCCGACCGACCATTTTCAGGCGCCGGTAGATGCGCTCCCAGCCGCATTCCATGCTGCTGTCCACCTCACATTTTCCGTCCTTGGAGCCGCCGCACTGGCCGTTGACCAGGCTCTTGGAGCAGGCGGTGATGGGGCAGATGCCCCCGGTGAGGTTCAGATAGCACTCGCCGCACTGGTCGCAGTCGTATTCCAGCGGCGTGACGCCCTGGAAGCCGGGCAGGGGGAAGGTGTCACAGGCGGCGCATACCTTTTTGGCGGGGAAGCGGTCGGCCAAAGTCTGCACGCCCACGCCGCAGGAGAATACCAGCACCGTGTCGGCAGCTTCGATGGCCTCCAGATGCTTTTCCAGCCGCAGCTCCAGATTCTCCGGGTTGCAGATGTAATCGGTGGTGAGGACGCCGCAGACCTTTCCGGCTTCCTGCAGCTCCTTCTGCAGGGCTATGGCCTCCTGCTCGGGGAAGCGGACTTCCTTGCAGCCGTGGCAGTTTACGATGAAAACCTTGCCGCCCGCCAGGGCGTCGATGACTTCGCGGTCCTTCAACTGGGTGATCAACATATTACTTCATCCCCCTTACTGCGGTTTTACCGGCCTTGATCTTCGTGACCAGCGGGATCTTGGAGGAGCAGATGTACTCGCAGCACCGGCACTCGATGCAGTCCATGACGTTGCGCTCCTTCATACCCTGCCAGTTTTCTTCGTCGGCGTACTTGGCGAAATACAGCGGCGTGAGCTCCATGGGGCAGACGTCCACGCAGCGGCCGCACTTGATGCAGGAGACTTCCTGGGTCTTGTCGCTCTCCACGGCGATGATGCCGTTACTGCCCTTCATGATGGGGATCTCCAGAGACTGCTGCACAAAGCCCATCATGGGGCCGCCGGCCTTCACGGTCACATCGCTGCCGATGATGCCGCCGCAGTAGTCCACCAGATCCTGCACGTTGGTGCCCACCTTCACCAGGAAGTTGCCGGGCCTTGCGATGCGTTCGCCGGTGACGGTCACCACACGCTCGATGAGGGGCATGCCCCGGAGGATGGCGTCGGCCACGGCCTTGGTGGTGCTGATATTGGCCACCACGGTGCCCACATCGGCGGGGAGCCCGCCCCGGGGGACCTGACGGCCCATGACCCGCTTGATGAGCATCTTTTCCGCGCCCTGGGGGTACTTGGTCCGGGCGACCACCACTTCAATGTTATCCAGGGCTTCGGTCTTGCTCCGAAGCAGCTCGATGGCGTCGGGCTTGTTGTCTTCAATGACGATGATGCCCCTGGGGGCGTCCACCGCCTTCAGCATGGCCTGCAGGCCGAACACCACATCGTCGGCGTATTCCAGCAGCACCCGATGGTCGGCGGTGAGGAGGGGCTCACATTCACAGCCGTTGAGGAGCACTGCGTCGATGGGCTTGTTGGGCTTCAGCTTCACCGCCGCGGGGAAGCCTGCGCCGCCCATACCCACGATACCGGCGCTGCGGATGATCTCAATGATCTCGTCGGGGCTGAGTTCCTCCAGCGCCTTCGCGGGTCGGACGGATTCATGCAGAACATTCTGCCCGTCGGAGCGGATGACCACGGAGAGGCACTGGCCGCTGGTGGCGTGGGGCCGTGGCTCAATGGCGGTGACGGTGCCGCTGACGCTGGAATGGATATTGCTGCTGATAAAGGCAGCGGCTTCGCCGATGAGCTGCCCCACCTTTACATAGTCGCCCACCTGCACCACGGGATTGGCGGGTGCGCCGGCATGCATGGACATGGGGATGACCACGCACTCGGGGTCGGGGAAGCGGACCAGAGGCAGATGCTCGGTAAATTCCTTGCGCTCGGAGGGATGCACGCCGCCGTAGTAGCCGGCAAAGCGCTCCTCCCGGACGGCCTTCACATATTCGCTGATGGCTTTGTAGTTGATGCGGGAGTAGTCCCGCAGCTGCACGGGCTGCTTCAGGAATTCCTCCAGGCGGCCCTGGGCTTCCAGGCGCCGGTAGATCTTTTCCCAGGCGCAGTCCTTAGAGCTATCCACCTCACACTTGCCGTCCTTGGAGCCGCCACACTGGCCGTTGACCAGACTTTTGGCGCAGTCCACGATGGGGCAGATGCCGCCGGTGACATTCAGGTAGCACTGGGCGCAGGCGTCGCAGCGCTTTTTTGTCAGCGCCATGCCGTGATGCCCGGTGTAGTTCAGGGAGTTGCTGGCCGCATAGACCGGTTTGTCCAGAAGGTCGGCAACGGTCTGAATGCCCAGACCGCAGGAGATGACATAGACATGCTCCGTGCCTGCGGGGATCGCCTCCTGCAGCTTCTTCTCCGTCAGCGTTTTGTTGCAGAGGAAGTCTATACGCAGACTTCCGGTGACGGTCTTTCCCTGTTCGGCGGCGATTTTCTCAAACTCGGCACACTCCGGCTCCTCCAGCGTTTCAAACTCCTTGAAGCACTTGTTGCATGCAATGACGAAGAGATTATCCGTACCCTTCAGTACGGAAGCCAGTTCATCCACTGCTTTTAGCTGAAACTTGGTATAGTTCTCCAAATCCTCACCTTCCCTGGAAATTTGTTTTACAGGTCCGGCGTCGCACACAGCCTTTCCCGCGCTCCGTTCCGATCCGCTTAAGGGCTGCGCACACGGTCCCGCCGACCCGTTATATCCTGTTTTCAGTTTACCAAATGGACGGACGCTTCACAAGGGAAAAGGCAGGAAATACTCTTGCTTAAATTCACAAAAATTCCTGCCGAAATCAGCTATTTCAATATCATTGTTCCAAAAATGTGCTTTCATGTGTTTTTATTTGAAAGAATGATGTGTATTTTGCAATTTGTATAAGGCAATCCTGCGTTTTTGGCGGATGGGGACGGGAAACTGCGTGGGCGGACGCTGCAGAATACACTTGTAAAATCCGGCAGAATGTGCTATCATAAAACCGAAGAAAAAGATGCTTTTCCGACTCCGGAGGCGAGGGGTGCCCGAGCCTTTGGAACCCAGAACAAATCTGCGCTGCCTCTGACTTCAAGGAGCATTCCGCGAAGGAAGGACGCCTGCAATGAGGCCCCTGTTCGGGGACCTTTGGTCTTGCTGTCTTCCTGTGCTCCTGCACAGGATTTTTTGTTACCCGGGAGGAACGAATATGAAACGCATCGCCATCTACGGAAAGGGTGGAATCGGAAAGTCCACCACCGTCTGCAATATCGCCGCCGCCATGGCCCGGGAGGGGCTGTGTGTGCTGCAGCTGGGCTGCGACCCCAAGGCGGATTCCACCTCCGCCCATCTGGGGGGCGCGCGCCAGAGCACCATTCTGGATATCGTGCGCAGCAGGGGCGAGGCTTTTGAACTCTCCGAAATCGTCCGGCTGGGGGATGACGGCGTTCTCTGCGCCGAGTGCGGCGGGCCCATTCCCGGTTCCGGCTGTGCCGGGCGGGGCATCGTCACCGCCTTTGAGACGCTGAAAGCTCATAACGCCTATGAAATATATAAGCCCGATGTGCTGCTTTATGACGTGCTGGGGGATGTGGTCTGCGGCGGTTTTGCCATGCCTCTGCGCAGCGGCTACGCCCGGGACGTGTTCATCGTCACCTCCGGGGAAAAGATGGCCCTCTACGCTGCGGCCAACATCGCCCTGGCCATCGACCAGTTCAAGGGCCGCAACTACGCCCGCCTCGGCGGGCTCATCCAGAACAGCCGCAATGTCCGGGATGAAGGGCGGCTGGTGGCGGAAATGGCGGAGGAACTCCGGGTACCCGTGGCGGGCATTATCCCCCGGGATGAGCTGGTGCAGCGGGCAGAGGACCGGGAGACCACCGTGGTCTCCGCGTTCCCGGAAAGTGAACTGGCCCGGATCTACCGGGACCTTGCCATGGAACTGTACCGGCTTTCGGAGGAGGTGGAAGCTTGAGTGCACCCTTTGAAAAGGCAGAACGCAGCTGCTTTAATCTCACCCACTACGCACGGCTCATCCCCGAGCATCACGCCGTGTTCGTCATGCCCCCGGGCTGTTCCCGCATCCTGCGCCTGTCGGTCATCGAGGAGGGAGTTTCGGACCGCTTCACCATGTTCAGTCTGGAAGCGTCCGACGTGATCGATGGGGCGGTGGAGGACATCCTGCTGGAAGCGGCCCGCAGCACCCTGCAGCGGCTGACGGAGGAGGGGCGGCGGCCCAAAATTTTCTCTCTCTTTGTCAGCTGTGTGGACAGCTTTATCGGTACCGACCACGACTATGTGCTCTCCGCCCTGCGCAGTGAAGCGCCGGATGTGATCTTTCTGGACCTGGCGGTGGACCCCATCAACCGGGATACCCTGCCTCCTCTGGTGCGCCTGCACCGGGAGGTGACGGCGCTCTTTGAAAAGCGTGAAGCCGTCCGGGCGGTGAACTGGCTGGGAAGCTACGAGACCCCGGTGCAGCAGGCGCAGCCCCTGCTGGAAAAGCTGGAAGCGCGGGGCATCGCCTCCCGGCATCTGCTGGACTGCGAAAGCCTTTCCGGGCTGCGCGGCTTCGGCGGCAGTCTTGCCAACATCGCAGCCACCGCCGTGGCGCTGCCCGCCGTGCGGATGCTGAAGCAGCGGCTGGGCATGCCCTATTACAATATGGTAAACCCGGAGGACCCGGAATCCCTGCGGGAGGAGGAACTGCTGGCTTTATGAAAGATATCCGCATGATCCTGCCCACCTTCGCCCCGGATACCGCGGGGGCGGCTTCCGCCCTCTTCTCCCTGGGCGGGCTGAATGTCATCCATGACGCCGCGGGCAGCATGGAAAGCTATGTGACCTTTGATGAAGCCCGGGATCTGGAACTGTGCCGCACCGTCACCTCCCGCCTTTCCAGGCTGGAAGCCATCACCGGGGACGACGGCATCCTGCTGGACAAACTGGAGGATGCCTGCCGGGAAGAAACGCCGGAATTTATCGCCGTTCTGGGTTCGCCGGTGCCCTTTACCATCGGCGCAGACCTGGAGGGCATCGCCGCGGAAGCGGAATACCGATGCGGCGTTCCCGCCTTCGCCGTCAACACCGGGGGCTTCGCCCTCTATGACCGGGGGGTGGGGGAAGCCCTGGAAAAGCTCATCCTGAAGCTCACGGAGGCACCGGGAGAGACGGTGCCCGGCCTTGTGAACCTGCTGGGAGCCACCCCCATGGACTACAGCCCCCGGGAGGTGGAGGGGATCCGGGCCCGGCTGCTGGAAGAAGGTGCCCGGGAAGTGCAGACCCTGACCATGTGCCGGGGAACGGAGGAAATCCGCCGGGCGGCCCGGGCGGAACGGAATGTAGTGGTTTCCCTGGGCGGGCTGCCTGCCGCAAAGCTGATGAAAAAGCGCTTCGGCATTCCCTACACGCTGGATTTGCCCCTCGTTTGGCAGCCCGGGCCGGATTTTTGCCCGAAGCCCACGGAGCGTCTGCTGGTGCTGGGAGAATGCGTCCTCACAGCCCGGACGGTGCGGCTGCTGCAGGCACAGGGTGTCAGTGCCGTGGCGGGCATCACCGCCGGCTGGGACCCGGAAGTGCTGGGAGAGCTGCCGGCCCTCCGGCTGGATACCGAGGCATCTGTCCGCCAGGCCCTGAAGCAGGACTGGTTTATGATTGTGGGAGATAAGCTCTACGCCCTCCTCCTGCCCCCGGGCAGCAAGACGAAACGGATCGAGCGCCCCCACCGGGCCCTCTCCGGCAGGCTCTGCCCCTTCCGGGAGGGGACGCTGGAAGAACTGATGACTGAAATTGAGAGGTGTTTTGTATGAAAAAGCTGATTTCTCTGATCCTTTCCGCCGTAATGCTCCTTGCCCTGTTTGCCGGCTGCGGTTCCAACGCGCCCCAGGCGCCTGCGCCGGAAACCACGCCACCTGCCGAAGGCGGGGAAGCCGCCGTCCGGGTGGTCACCGACAACGCGGGCCGGGAAGTCACCGTGCCCGGGGAAATTAACCGCATCGTCATCATGTCCACCATGCCCCTTTGCTCCGTCTACTGCATGGCGGGCGGCGACCCCGCCAAGCTGGTGGGCCTGACCCCCGACTCCAAGAATGCTGCCGTCAACTCCTTCCTGAACCGGGTGGCCGACCTGGAGGACGTATCCACGGCCTTTGCCCAGGGGGAGACGGTGAATGTGGAAGAGGTCATGAACCTGACGCCGGATGTGGTGTTCTATAACTGCGGCAACGCTGCCGACAGCGGCGCCGCCGAAAAGCTGGAGGCTCTGGGTGTCCCCTGCGTGGGCTTCACCACCGCCATCGAAAGCACCATCGAGACCGTCAGCACCTGGGCTTCTCTGGTGGGGCAGGTGCTGGGCACCGAACTGCAGGCCGGCGAGATCGTGGCCTACGGCAGGGAAGTGGAGAAGATGGTCATGGATCGTGTGTCTCAGATCCCGGAGGAGGAGCGCCGCAGCGCCCTCATTCTTGCTAACTACAATGCCTCCGTCATCAGCGCCGCCGGCGCAACCTTCGGCCGCTACTGGCTGGCCACCATCGGCGCGGAAAACGTGGCCATTGAACTGGAACAGAAGGTGGCTCCCGTGAGTCTGGAGCAGATCTATGAGTGGGACCCCGATGTCATTTTCCTCAACAGCTTCAGTGCCTTCACCGCCGAAGAGGTGGCAAGCGGCAATGCCGTGCCCGGTCACGACTGGTCCGGCCTCACCGCCGTGCGCAACGGAGAATTTTACAAGATGCCTCTGGGCATGTACTACTGGTTCCCGCCCTGCTCCGACAGCCCCCTGGCCCTCCAGTGGCTGGCCAAGCACCTGTACCCCGAGCTCTTTGAAGACCTGGATATGGATGCGGAGATCGTGTCCTACTTCAAGCGCTTCTACGGTGTGGAGCTTTCGGCGGAGGATCTTCAGCTCCTGTACAATCCGCCTCCCGAATCCGCGATGTAAGCCATGGAGAAACGCCGTTTTCGTATCGATGTGCGCTCCAGCGGTCCCCGGCGGCTGCTCTTTGTCCTGCTGCTGGTGCTGCTGCCTCTGCTGACGGGCCTTGTCTGCCTGCTCATCGGGCGCTACACCACCACGGCGGGGGAAACCCTGAGCGCCCTGTGGCGCATCATCACCCAGGGTGTGGCAAAAGGGGACAATCTGGGGAAGATCATCCGGGATATGCGCCTGCCCCGGATCGTGCTGGCCCTGCTGGTGGGCGGCGGCCTTTCCGCCGCGGGCCTCGCCTTTCAGAGCCTGTTTGCAAACCCCATGGCCACGCCGGATACCCTGGGCGTGGCCGGGGGTGCCAGCTTCGGGGCCGTACTGGCCCTGCTGCTGGGGGCAGGCACTTCCGCCACCCAGCTCAGCGCCCTGCTCCTGGGCTTTGCCGCCGTGGGTCTGACCATGATGATCGGCCGGGGACGGGGCTCCGAGCGCTCCCTGACCGCCATGATTCTGGGGGGCATGATCGTTTCCTCCCTCTTTTCCGCCCTGATTTCTCTGGTGAAGCTCATGGCGGACACCGAATCCAAGCTGCCCGCCATCACCTACTGGCTGATGGGCAGTCTGGACTCCGCCACCTGGCGCACGGTGCTTTTCGCCCTGCCCTTCATCGGGCTGGGGATCATCCTCCTTTACGCCCTGCGCTGGCGGCTGAATCTTCTGCCTCTGTCGGAGGATGAGATCCGCGCCTCCGGCTCCAATGTGAAGCTGCTGCGCTCCCTCACCGCCCTCTGCGGCACCATGATCACCGCCGCCTGCGTTTCCACCTGCGGGCAGGTGGGCTGGGTGGGTCTGCTGATCCCTCATATCTGCCGCATGGCCTTCGGCAGCGACAATCTGGTGCTGCTGCCCGCTTCGGTGAGTCTTGGGGCTGTGTTCATGGTTCTGGTGGATACGGCGGCCCGGAGCATCAGCCCCACGGAGATCCCCGTATCCGTCCTCACGGCCATCATCGGCGCGCCGGTGTTTATCGCTCTGCTGCGCAGGACAGGGGGGTGGAGTCTGTGACCTTTGAAGTGAAGCAGGGTTCCTTCGCCTATCCCGGCGGCAGACAGGTGCTGCAGGATGTGTCCTTTTCCGTGGAAAGCGGAGAAATGCTGGCCATTCTGGGGCCCAACGGTGCGGGTAAGACCACCCTTCTGCGCTGTATGATGGGCTTCCTGAAGTGGAGCGGCGGGGCCAGCCTGCTGGACGGCAGGGACATTGCCGCCATGAGCCAGCGGGAGCTGTTTTCCAGGGTGGCCTATGTGCCACAGGCGAAAAACAGCGTGTCCTCCGCCAATGTGGAGGATCTGGTGCTGCTGGGCCGCAGCAGCCGCTACAGCATCTTCGGAAAGCCCGGCCCCAAAGACCGGGCGATCGTGGAAAAGACCCTGGAGGAACTGGGCATTGCCAAGCTGATCGGGCGCTCCTGTTCCCAGCTTTCCGGGGGCGAGCTGCAGATGGTCCTCATTGCCCGGGCCATCGCCTCGGAGCCCCGGATCATCGTGCTGGACGAGCCGGAGAGCAATCTGGATTTCCGCAACCAGCTCATTGTGCTGAAGACTTTGCAGAAGCTCTCCGATCAGGGCATCGCCTGCATGTTCAACACCCACTATCCCGTCCACGCCCTGCGCCACGCCCACAAGGCATTGCTGCTGGACCGGAAGGGACAGATCTGCTTCGGCCCGGCCCAGCAGGTCATTACCCCGGAGAATATGCGCAGCGCCTTCGGGGTGGAGACGGTCATCGGCCAGATCGAGACCGCCACCAACGAGTATTTTGACGTACTGGCCATTGACACCGTCAGCGAGGAAGCAACGGTGCAGCAGATGACGCTGGCCGGAGAGGACGGGGACAGTCTGGCCATTCTGGGCATCATCATGGAGCATCGGGACAGCGCCGAAGCGGTCAATGCCCTGCTCCACCGGCACAGCGCCCATATCGTGGGCCGCATGGGCCTGCCCTACGCCCCCCGTGGGGTGAACATCATCAGTGTGGTTATGGACGCGCCGGAGCGGGAGATCGCCGCTCTGTCCGGCAGGCTGGGACAGCTTCCCGGCGTCAGCGCGAAAGTGACCTATTCCAGGAGGTAAACTTATGGCTTTGAATCAGACGCCCCGCGCCGAGCGGGTACATATCGCCTTTTTCGGGCGCAGAAACAGCGGAAAATCCTCCCTCATCAACGCATTCGTTGGCCACAAGGTGGCGCTGGTGTCCGATGTGGCGGGCACCACCACCGACCCGGTCTACAAGGCCATGGAAATTCACGGCATCGGCCCCTGTGTCCTCATCGACACCGCCGGTTACGATGATGAGGGTATGCTGGGACAGATGCGGGTGGAAATGACCCGCCGGGTCCTGAAGGAGACCGACGCTGCCCTGCTGCTCATTCCCAGCGACCTGCCGCCGGAGGACGAGCTGCACATGGAGCGGGAGTGGGTCAATTTGATGCGGGAGGCGGGCACCCCCATCCTGTGCATGCTGAGCCGGGCGGACCTGAACCGGGACAGCGCCGCGCTGGCAGCTTCCGTGAAGGAAAAGCTGGGTCTGGATGCCGAGGCCGTCAGCGTTATGGATGAAGGCGTCACCGAGCGCCTGCGTCTGCTCCTGCTGCGGCTGCTGCCGGAAAACCTCTTTGCCGCCACCATCGCCTCCCACCTGGTGCAGCCGGGGGATACGGTGCTGCTGGTGATGCCCCAGGACATTCAGGCCCCCAAGGGCCGCCTCATCCTGCCCCAGGTGCAGACCATCCGGGATCTTCTGGACGGCAGCTGCGTGGTGGTCTCCGTGACGGCGGACCGCATCGACGATGCACTGGCTGCCCTGCAGAAGCCTCCCGCCCTCATCATCACCGATTCCCAGGT
>JAZSQG010000290.1:0-2450 GCA_045537855.1 Oscillospiraceae bacterium | reverse complement strand
AAGCTGGCCGCCCTGGAAAAGGAGATCACCCGGTGGGAGGAAAAGATCCGCCTGCTGGATGAAGAGATCGAAGCCAACGCCACGGATTACGAGGCCCTTTCCCGCCTGTTTGAAGAGAAGAACGCCGCGGAGGCGGAGCTGGAAGCGGTGTACGGGGAATGGTGCCGACTCACGGACGAGGCATGAAGCTATGTGGGAAAAACTGAAGGAGATCGCGGAAAAGTTCCGGCAGCTGGAAGAGAAAATTTCCAGCCCGGAGTATTATAACGACCCGGAAAAGATCCGGAAGCTCATGCAGGAGCAGAAGGAGCTGGCCCCGGTGGTGGAGAAGTACCGGGCCTATACCCGCCTGCAGGAGACGGCTGCAGAGGCCGAGCAGCTCCTGAAGGAGGAGCAGGACGGCGAGCTGCGGGCCCTGGCCCGGGAAGAGCTGGACGGCGCCCTGGAAGAAATGGAGCGCTGCGAAGAAGAACTGAAGATCCTGCTCTTGCCCAAGGACCCGGACGATGACAAGAATGTCATCGTGGAGATCCGGGGCGGCGCGGGGGGCGACGAGGCGGCCCTCTTTGCCCACAGCCTCTACCGCATGTATACCATGTATGCCGAGCGCCGCAGGTGGAAATACGAGGTTTCCAACCTGAACGAAACGGAGCTGGGCGGCATCAAGGAAATCAGCTTTGTTATCCAGGGCGCAGGCGCCTATGCCCGGATGAAGTATGAAAGCGGCGTCCACCGGGTCCAGCGCGTCCCGGATACGGAGACGGCGGGCCGCATCCACACCTCCACCGTCACCGTGGCGGTCCTGCCGGAGCTGGAGGCCGTGGAGTTTGAACTGGACCCCAACGATCTGAAAATCGATGTGTTCCGCTCCTCCGGCGCGGGCGGCCAGAAGGTGAACAAGACCTCCTCCGCCATCCGCGTCACCCATCTGCCCACGGGCATGGTGGTGGAATGTCAGGACGAGCGGAGCCAGTATAAAAACAAGGACCGGGCCCTGAGCATCCTGCGCAGCAAGCTCTATCAGATCGAGCTGGAAAAGCGCAATGCCGCCGTGGCTGCCGAGCGGCGCAGTCAGGTGGGCACGGGGATGCGCAACGAGCGCATCCGCACCTATAATTTCCCCCAGGGCAGGCTCACCGATCATCGCATCGGCCTGACCCTGTACAAGCTGGAAGCCATCCTGAACGGAGATCTGGACGAGCTGCTGGATTCTCTGGCCAGGGCGGATCAGGCGGAAAGGCTGCGGGCAAGTCAGGAATGAATACCCTTTTGTTGCAGGCCGAAGACGCGCTGCGGGCGGCAGAGCTTCTGCGCGGCGGCGCCCTGGTGGCCATCCCCACGGAAACGGTCTACGGCCTGGGCGCCAACGCTCTGTGCGAGGAGGCCGTGGCGAAGATTTTCGAAGTAAAGGGCAGGCCCCAGGATAATCCCCTCATCATCCATATCGCCAGCCCCGGGGACCTGGAGCGCTGGTGCCGGGACATTCCCGAGGAAGCCCGGCTTCTGGCCGGGAAGTTCTGGCCCGGCCCCCTGACCATGGTGGTGCCCCGGCAGGAATGTGTGCCCCTGCGGGCCAGCGCCGGGCTGGAGACCGTGGCGGTGCGCTGCCCGGACCATCCCCTGACCCTGGAAGTCATCGCCCGGGCGGGGGTCCCCATCGCGGCCCCCTCCGCCAACCTTTCCGGCAAGCCCAGCCCCACCACCTCCCGGCACTGCGTGCAGGACCTCTGGGGCAAGGTGGAGGCCATTCTGGAGGGCGGAGCCTGCCGGGTGGGGGTGGAATCCACCATTGTGGACATGAGCCGCCGCCCCTTCCGGGTGCTGCGCCCCGGCGGCGTGACCCTGGAGCAGCTGCGGGAGGTGCTGGGCGAGGTGGAACTGGACCCCGGCCTTGTGAAGGAGGGGGAGACGCCCCGGGCTCCCGGCATGAAGTACCGGCACTATGCCCCTCAGGCGCCCCTGACCCTGCTGAAAAGCGAAGAGCGTCAGCGGATCTATGACTATGTGAACGCACTGCCGGATGAAGGCACTGCCGTCCTCTGCTTTGATGGGGAGGAAGGGCGCTTTCCCGGCAAGCGCGTCCTGAGCTACGGCAGAGAGGATGCCCCGGAAACCCTGGCGGCAGCGGTTTTTGCCTGCCTCCGGGCCCTGGACAGCCCGGAAACGGCGCGCATCTGCGCCCTGTATCCCCCGGAGGGGGGCATGGGGCTGGCGGTGGTGAACCGCCTGAAAAAAGCTGCGGGAGGGAATGTACTGTGTTTGTGATCGGCATTACCGGCGGCACCGGCGCGGGAAAGACCACGGCCCTGGAGGCGGTCAAAGCCCTGGGCGGCGCGGTCATCGACTGCGATGCGGTGTATCACCGCCTGCTGGAGACCAGCGGCGACATGCTGGAAGAGCTGGAGCAGGCTTTCCCCGGCGTGGTGGCGGAGGGCGTGCTGGACCGGAAG
>JAZSQG010000280.1:0-6628 GCA_045537855.1 Oscillospiraceae bacterium | reverse complement strand
AGGGGCGCGTTGCCCTGGTCACCGGCGGCAGCAGCGGCATCGGGCTCGGCTGCAGCCGTGCCCTTGCCTCGGAGGGCTGGCGGGTGTATACTCTTTCCAGAAGGCAGGGAAGCGGGGAATTTCCCCACATTTCCGCCGATGTGTGTGACCCGTAAGCCTGCAGCGCCGCTGTGGCGCGGGTGCTGGAAGAAGCAGGACGGCTGGACCTGCTGGTAAGCTGCGCAGGCTTCGGCATTTCCGGGGCGGCGGAATTTACTCCGCCGGAGGAAGCGCGGGCGCAGTTGGAAGTGAACCTCTTCGGCAGTGCCAACATGTGCCGTGCGGTGCTCCCGGTCATGCGCAGGGCCGGAGTCGGGAAGATCATCCTCGTTTCCTCCGTGGCGGCTGTCACGCCCATTCCCTTTCAAAGCTGGTACAGCGTGTCCAAGGCAGGGCTCAACGCTTATGCCATGGCTCTTGCCAATGAAGTGGGGCGCTTCGGTATCTCCGTCAGCGCGGTGATGCCCGGGGACACCCGGACGGGCTTTACCGATGCCCGGCGGAAGGAAGCTGCGGGAGATGAAGTGTACGGCGGGGCCGTATCCCGGAGCCTTGCAAAGATGGAGCGGGATGAGCGCAGCGGCTTCAGTCCGGACAGGGTGGGGGCCTTTGCGGCCCGCATCGCCGGGAAAAAGCGGCCGAAAGCCCTGTATACCGTGGGCATGGGCTACGGCGCTCTGGTCCTGCTGAGTCGCCTGCTGCCGGTGAGACTTGTAAACTACATTCTGGGCAGGATGTATGCCCGGTGAGGAGAAGCATATGAATTTTACACAGCTTGAAGCGTATCTGGACGGATTGGTGGAAAGCGGTCGGGTGCCGGCCTATGACTGCCGGGTGAACATCGGGCAGGAAACGGTCTTTGCACGCAGGCGCAACTGCGGCGACCGGGACCTTTTCTGGTATTACAGCGCCACCAAGGTTTTTACCTGCACGGCGGCCTGCCGCCTGCTGGAGCGGGGTCTGCTGGATCTGGAAGCTCCGGTGAGCCGCTATATCCCGGAATTTGCGGAGCTTTACGTGGAAGGGCGGGACGGGAGCCGCCGGAAGGCGGAAAGCGAACTCACCGTGCGCCACCTTTTTACCATGGGCGGCGGCCTGACCTATAACATCGAATCCCCCGAGATCATCGGCTCCCAGGACCGCAGCACCCTGGGCATCGTGCGCAATATTGCCCGGATGCCCCTGATGACGGACCCCGGCGACATGTACATCTACAGCCTCTGCCACGATGTGCTGGCAGCGGTGGTGGAGGTGGTTTCCGGCCGGCGCTTTGCCGACTTTGTACGCACGGAGATCACCGAGCCCCTGGGTATGGAGGAAATGTATTTCCATCCCGATGAAGAGCAGACGGCCCGCATCGCCCCCCAGTACCGCTGGAAGGGGGAGGAGGAAGGCCCTCAGCCATGCGAGCGCACGAATCACTTCTGCTTTTCTCCGGATTACGATTCCGGCGGCGCCGGTCTCTGCGGAAGAGCGGCGGACTATATTCTCCTGCCCCAGGCACTGGCCTGCGGCGGTACCGGGGCAAACGGCTATCAGGTCCTGAAGCCGGAGACCGTTTCCGTGATGGGCACCAACCAGCTTACGCCCCGGCAGCTGCGCAGCTTCAACATCGGCTGGCTGCGCCTGCGGGCTTATGGCTACGGTCTGGGCGTGCGCACCCGCATGAGCCATAAAGACGGCGGCCTCAGCAGCATCGGCGAATTCGGCTGGGACGGCGCGGCGGGTGCCTACTGCCTCATCGACCCCTCCCGATAGGTCAGCGCCTTCTATGCCCAGCATGTGCTGGACATGGGCCCCGTGTACGATGAGATCCATCCCAAAGTCCGGGACCTCATCTATCAGTGTCTGGACAGCTGAAAACTGCAAAGCATGACAATATCCCCATCGCCCGCTCGCGGGTGATGGGGATATTTGGTTTAAATAAGCAATCAATAGATGGTCCTGCCGTGGGCATCGGGGATGCCGCTGTAGCGGTAGAGCCAGGAATTGACCACATCCCGCCATTCCCGGGCACTGCGCAGCTGCTCCCGGAAGCGCAGCTGCACCCGGCGGAACACATCCTCCGGCAGCAGACTTTCGATGGAGTCCCAGCGCCGGGCAAAGTCCTCCGCCGCCTCATAGCCCGCGAAATGATCGTCGTAAATGCGCTGGATGAGGGTCCTGCCGTCGCGCATCACATAGTCGTAGGGCAGGCGGTGGAAGAAGAGGAGCAGTTCTTCCGGGCAGCTGGCGATATCCGCATACATGGCGTCCAGCGGCGGCTGATACTGCTGGGTATAGCCCGTGCCGGAGGGGCCCCGCTCCACGCCGATGGCGTTGCGGTCGGCCCGATGGTAGGTGCCCCAGCGGTCGTATTCGTAGCCCTCGGGGTTGGGGCCGTAATGATGACCGGGATTCACCAGCCAGCCCAGACCCAGAGGCGCGGTGTACTGCTCATACACCTCCCGGGAGCGGAGAAGGATGGGAAGCACCGCATCCATGATGCGCCCGTCGGTTCCCAGGGTCAGCAGAATGAACTCCCGGGCGAGCTCCTCCGCCGACAGCTCCGGGTCCCAGCAAAGGCGGCCGAAGCCGTAGAGATTGGCCCCCGCCAGGTCGTGTCCCGTCCAGTTATAATCGCTGCCCAGATTGGACACCGCCGCGATGGCGCTGACCGTGTCGGCCACCCGGTCCTGTTCCGGCCTGTGGCAGAGGTGGAAATCCAGCACCTCCTTGAACATGGGGATGAGGTAGCAGACATGCTTCTGCTGCCCGGTATACTCCTGGGTGAGCTGGAATTCCAGAATGGAGTTCGTATGCTGCAGTCTGCCCAGCAGGGGAGATACGGGCTCCCGCACCTGAAAGTCCACGGGGCCGTTTTTCACCTGCAGCAGGACATTGTCGTCAAACTCCCCGTCCAGAGGTGCGAAGTGGTCACACTGGGCTCTGGCCCGGTCGGTTGCCGCATCCCGCCAGTCCTGGGTACAGTTATACACAAAGCAGCGCCACAGGAGGGTGCCGCCCTGCTTTGCCAGCGCCCGGGCCAGCATATTGGCCCCTTCGGCCTGGCTGCGCCCGTAAGTAAAGGGGCCGGGGCGGCCCTCGGAGTCTGCCTTGATGAGGAAGCCTGCCAGATTGGGGACCTCCTGATACAGGGCTTCCACCGTGTCCTCCCACCAGCGGCAGACCTCCTCGTCCAGGGGGTCCGCGGTGGGGAGTCCGCCCAGCTCCATGGGAGAGGCGAAGTTCACCGCCAGCCATAGCTGCACGCCGTATTCCGCCAGGGTCATGGACAGCTCCGCCAGGTCGGGCCAGGCATGGGGGGAGAGAAGCTGCATGCCCGCTTCCCCCACGTTCACATTGTTGATGCAGCAGCCGTTGAGGCCGCAGGAAGCCAGCAGGCGGGCATAGTCCCGGATGCGGCCCGTGAGCAGCAGTTCATTGTCCCGGAAGAAGAAGGAAGGACCGGCATAGCCCCGCTCCACGCTGCCATCGGGATTGTCCCAGTGGTCCAGCATGCGCACCGGGTAGCGGGGCTCCTCCCGGCCTTCGAAGCTGCGCTGCCCCAGGGCCAGGCCCCGAAGCAGACGGAAGACGCCGTAGATGAGGCCGCAGGGTCCGCCCTCCAGACGCAGACTGTCCCCTTCCTGCCGGAAGGTATAACCTTCGCTCATGTCCCGGGTCTCCACCAGCTGCAGGCAGCAGCCTGCCGGGTCGGCGGCGAGCTCCGGCACTCTGCCGCCCAGGGCGGCAAAGCCGTCCATCAATTCGCCCAGCGCGGCGCGGCCCTGAGGCGTAAACACCGAGGGGAAAATGCATCTGAGAAAGGCGGGGGGATTGCCCAGGGGCTTCCAGCGGAGCCAAAGAGGAGAATAATCCATAAAAAAGCCTCCGTTTTGGTTGAAAAAGAGGTCGCGGTATTTTAGAATAATTGCAGGAAATTTTATCTGCCGCAGCTTATTTTTCCAGCAGGAAGTCTCCCAGTGTCACCCAGTCTTCCGCGGGCATGCCGTGACCGCCCGCACGGAGGGCGTAGCACACGTCCCCGTCAAAGAAGCGCTCGCCCAGCTTGGCGTAGCGGGGGCCGGGGGCCGTGCCCACGGGTTCTGGATAGACGAAGCCCGCTTTGCCCTGCACCGTCCAGGCAGGACTTGCAGCGATACAGGTGAGCTGCTCGTGGAAGGGGTCGCACCAGAAGTCTTCATAAGCCGAGCAGATGAGGAGCTTGCGGGGGGCGATGGCGGCGGCCAGGAAGTGGGCGTCCAGCGGAAGCCCGTCCTCGTTGCCGCCAAAGGCCTTGAAGCCGTCGCAGAACCAGTAGCCGTAATTGCCGCAGATGTTTTCGACAGTTTCGCCGATCTTGCCCCGGAGGAGGGAAGCGCCGCCGCAGCCGGAGCAGACGGACACGGTGTGGGTGAAGCCTTCGTCGAAGGCGCCCGCCACCATGGCGGTCTTGCCGAAGCGGGAGCAGCCCGCGCAGCCCACCTTGCTTTCGTCAAAGCAGCCCCGGGCCAGGAGCAGGTCTTTCACATAGCCCATGCAGCGGCCCCAGATGAGGAGCTTTCCGGCGTCGCTGCCGCTGTGCCCCTCGGGCCAGAGGAGCTTGCAGATGCCGTCATCAAAGCTCCAGGCATCGGCGGTGATGTCGTTGGTGCTGATGGCTGCCACGGCGATGCCCTTGGCGGCAAACTCCATGGGCGGCAGGGCGGCAAAGATGCCCTCCAGCGACATGCCAACCGTCACCAGCAGGGGCGGCTTTTCCACACCTATGGGCATGTGCAGCTTGCAGGGGAAGGAGAATACGCCGTTGTCGTATTCCAATTCCACATTGATGAGTTCCACCCGGGTGTGGGCCTTGCCGTCAAAGCCCCAGTCGGAGTCATAGCCCACCCGGGCACCTTCCCGGATGTCGATGGGCTGCTTCGGCTGCCAGCCGCAGAGGTGCTTTTGCAGAATTTCCAGGATCTCCTCCCGGCGTGCGTCCCAGCAGTCGGCGGAGACGGTGCTGCCGTCCCGGAAGCGGAGCAGCTCCGGCAGATTCAGGTATCTCAGAATTTGTTCCATAATAACCTCCCGTATGCGATATTTTAATGATTTATAGTCCAAGAATACCACAGAATGCGGAAAATGCAAATGCTGTAAATAAAAGGAGAAGGAAAGATGGAAGCTTATCGCAACACGTCGCTGCCCTTTGCCCAGCGGGCTGCCGACCTGGTCTCCCGCATGACGCTGGAGGAAAAAGTCGGCCAGCTGAGCTTTGATGCGGAGGGCATCCCCCGCCTGGGCGTCCGGCCCTGGACCTGGTGGAATGAAGCCTCCCACGGCGTCATCCCGGTGTTTCAGATGTTCAAGGAAGCAAGCTCCTTCCCCGTCTGCCTGGCCCTGGCCAACAGCTGGGACCCGGAACTGGTGGGTCAGGTGGCGGAAGCCATCTCCGATGAGATGCGCGCCCTGTATAACCTCAACGGCAAGGAGCTGGACTACTGGTGCCCCACGGTGAACATGGGGCGCGACCCCCGCTGGGGCAGAAATGACGAAGCCTTCGGGGAAGACCCCCTGCTGGCGGGCAAGGTGGCGGCTGCCTATGTCCGGGGCATTCAGGGCCCGGAGGGAGGCTATGTGAAGGCCATTTCCACCCCCAAGCACTTTGCCGCCAACAACAGCGAATATAACCGCAACTCCGCCCCCAGCCATGTGGATGAGGCCACCCTGCGGGAATACTTCCTGCCGGTGTTCGAGCGCTGCATCCGGGAGGGCGGCGCGGGCAGCGTTATGACCGCCTACAACCGCATCGGCAGCATTCCCTGCTCCGCAAACGAGCATCTGCTCCAGGATATCCTCCGGGATGAGTGGGGCTTTGACGGCTACATCGTCTCCGATGACGGCGCGGTGGGCGACGTGGGCCCCAACTACAACCTGATGTGGGGCCAGCCCCGGGGTCATTTCTACGGGGAGACCATGGCGGAAGCCTGCGCCCTGAGCCTGAATGCGGGCACGGATATCTGCGTGGGAAACGATTACCGGGTCTGGCTCATGACCGCGCTGGAGCAGGGGTTGACGGATGAAGACAGTCTGGACCGGGCGCTGGTGCGCTGCTTCACCGCCCGCTTTGCTCTGGGCGAATTTGATCCTCCCGCCCAGCTGCCCTGGCACGGCCTGGGCGAACAGGACATCTGCAGCGAAAAGCACGCCGCCATCGCCCTGCACGCGGCGGAGGAGTCCTTCGTGCTGATGCGCAACGAGGCAGAGCTTCTGCCCCTGAAGCCCGAAGGGGGCAAAAAGCTGCTGGTGGTGGGCCCCAACGCCATCTACCGCCAGCTGGGCAGCTACTCCATCGGCGGCTGGGCCGACACCCGGGTGAGCGTGCCGCCTCTGCAGGGCATCCGGGAGCTGGGCGAAAAGCTGGGCTTCCGGGTGGATTATGCCAAGGGCTGGCAGCTTTCCGACGGCCGCGTGGAGGGCGACGGCGCCGACCGGCATCCCGTGCTGCGCAGAGCCGCGGCGGACGCGGGCATGGAGCTGGATGAATATCTGGATGCGCGCACCCCCGAAGCCGTGAAGGAGCTGAACCGCCGACTGGCCGAGGAGCGGCAGAAGCGGGCCATCA
>JAZSQG010000147.1:0-2942 GCA_045537855.1 Oscillospiraceae bacterium | reverse complement strand
GCCTGGGGCTTCTGGGCGCTCTGCTCTGCAGCAGCTTGCTGCGCCGCCTTCTGCGGGGCGGGCTGAGCAGCCTCCGCAGGCTTTTCGGCAGACGCGCTCTGCTGGGGCTTCTTTCCGTCGGCGAAAATTTCATCCAGACTGCCGACCTGATTGTGGAAGGTGAGATAGTCGAAGATGATGTTCAGTTCGCCGTCCGTCAGGACCTGCATGTGGTTTTTGGGGGTGGTGGCATACTTGGTCAGGATCTCCGTGATGACCTTGGAAGAGGTGTTGAAATCCTTTGCCACCTCATGCACGCGATATTTAATCATTGACCTTCCTCCCTTTTCTGGCGGCTTTATGACGAAGCTGTTCTTCAAGGGCCGCGTATTCCGGATTGTCCGGGTATTGCAGGGCAAGCTTCTGCACGAAGGCGGCGGCCATGCCCCGGTCCGTCAGGGCCAGGATGGCGCAGACCCGCTTATCCAGCAGCTCGCCCAGAGGATCCTTTTCCCAGGGCAGATGCAGATGCGGTATGTGGTACCAGTTGCTGAGATTGTCTGCCTTTTTCCGGGTGTTGCCTGCCGTGTCCAGGGCTGTCATCACCAGCACCGCGTCGCCGCTGCGCACCGCACCGCCGACGCCGTCCTCTCCCGTCAGGAGCTGACCGGCACGCTTGCATATTCCTAAAAACTGAAATGCCTTATCCATTCCCCGATGCCTCCTCTTCCAGCCGGCGGGCCAGTTCTTCATAGACCTCCGCCGGGATGGCGGTGTCCAGCGCCCGCTCCAGCGCCCGGCTCTTCCGGGCCCGGGCGAAGCAGTCCTGCCGGGGGCAGATGTAGGCGCCCCGGCCGGGGCTCTTGCCCCTGCTGTCCAGCGTGATGCCTCCGTCCGGTGCGCGCACCACACGGATCATCTCCTGTTTTGCTTTCATTTCCCGGCAGCCAAGACATTGGCGCATTGGGGTCTTTTTCGGCATAGATTCGCCCCCGAACTTATTCTGCGGCTTCGTCCTCAGACGCCGGTTCCGCTTCCGGCTCCGCCTCATCGCTGAAGTCAAACTGGCTCAGATCAATGCTGATCCGGCTGTGCTCCATCATCTCGGAGGCGGGCTTGATATCGATCTTGCAGCCGGTAAGCTTGGCGGCAAGTCTGGCGTTTTTGCCTTCCTTGCCGATGGCAAGGCTCAGCTGGTTGTCGGGCACCACCACGCGGCAGCTTCTGCCGTCCTCCAGCAGGGTGGCGCTGTAGACCTCCGCGGGAGCCAGGGCGGCGGCCACGAACTCCTCCAGGTCCTCGCTCCAGTTGACGATGTCCACCTTTTCGCCCCGCAGCTCTTCCACCACGGCGGCAACACGGGTGCCCCTGGGACCCACGCAGGCGCCGATGGCGTCCACATTGGGGTTGTTGGAGCTGACGGCGATCTTGCTGCGGGTGCCCGCTTCCCGGGCGATGCTGCGGATCTCCACCGTGCCGTCATAAATTTCCGGCACTTCCAGCTCGAAGAGGCGCTTCACCAGGCCGGGATGGGTCCGGGAGACCACCACCTGGGGCCCCTTGAGAGGCCGGCGCACTTCCACCACGTAAACTCTCAGCCGGTCGCCCTCGTTGATGACTTCGCCGGGGACGCGCTCGCCGGGCATCAGGACCGCTTCGGTCATGCCGGAGGAACTGCTGAGCTTGATATAGGTATTGCCGCTGCGGGGGTCGATGCGGGTCACCAGACCCGTGAGCACCTCGTGCTCCTTGGAGGTGAACTCCTCGTAGACCATGCCCCGCTCCGCTTCCCGGATGCCCTGGATGATGACCTGCTTGGCAGCCTGGGCGGCGATGCGGCCGAACTTCTTGGTCTCCACGCTGAAGGGGAGCTTGTCGCCCACCTCGGCGGTGGCCTTGATCTGCCGGGCCTGCTCCACCGTGAGCTCCAGGGCGGGGTTTTCCACCTCTTCCACCACGGTCTTTTCGATGTAGATGCGGACCTTATGCTTATTTTCGTCCACTTCCACCACCACGCCGTCGGCAGCGGCGGGGTTATCCTTCTTCACCGCAGCCAGCAGGGCCTGATTGATCTTCTCCAGCATATAACTCTTGGAAATGCCCTTATCCTTTTCGATCTCTTCCAGGGCAAGGAAAAACTCTTTGTCCATGCTTATCTCCTTCGATCCGGGCGAAGGCCCGCATCCGTATTTCGTATGCTGCCGCTCAGAAGCTCACCCGGAGGCGAACCTGAGCCACTTCGCTCTTGTGGAAGAGCTTGCTGCCGTCCAGCTCCACACGGCCCTCTTCATCGTAGCCGGTGAGGATGCCCACATGCTCCTTGCTGCCCAGCTTACTGCCGTAAAGCCGGACGGCCACCTGGCTGCCCATGAAGCGCTGAAAGTCGCCGGGGCGCTTCAGCTCCCGCTCCGCACCGGCGGAGGAGACTTCAAAAATATAGGATTCCTGAATGGGGTCCACCTCGTCCAGCAGCACATCCAGCTCCCGGCTGACGGCCTCGCACTGGTCGATGTTCACTTCCGCGTCTTCGTTGTCGATATACACCCGAAGGTAGCGCTCGCCGGCCTCCTTCACAAACTCCACATCCCAGACGAAACAGCCGTTCTTCTCAGCGATGGGAGCAGCCAGCTGGGTGACCAATTCCGTGATTTTCATGACTTACCCATTTCTTTCCAATTTTAAGTGAGGGAAAATGGCCGCAAAAAAGAGTGGGCATAACCCACTCCGTCAACACCACTTCCTACTGTACATCCGTACTATAACATAGTATCCTGCGGATTGCAAGGACTTTTTTCCGCTGTTCCCGGCTTTTTCCACTACTGTAGTTATTGCGGGATGAGGAAGCTCCGCCTTGACAGGACGGGGGCGGGGCGGCTAAGATAACAGGGAAGGGAGGCGCTAGAATGAAGCTGTTTCTGACCGGCGACCGGGGTGTGGGGAAATCCACGGCGCTGGCGGCGGCG
>JAZSQG010000009.1:0-1991 GCA_045537855.1 Oscillospiraceae bacterium | reverse complement strand
AAAACTTGGGGTCCCGGTCCGGCGGAACGGTCACAAACTGCCTTGCCTTTTTCATGGAGGGGCATACCTTCTCTCTTTCTGATGTCACACGGGGAGCATTGTAGCACACTTTTCCCCGGGATGCCAGTGTGGAAAAGCCCGGGGAGGAAAAAATCCAGCCGGAAAAGCGCTTCCATCGGACGCAGGGCTGTGCTATAATGGAAAAAGCGCCTTTGCGCAAGAGGAGGTCCCTGTTATGGCAGCCGGAAAGAAGCCACTGAATATCACCGATGAATCCCGCAGCACGGCGATGACCATCGTCCTGCTGGCCTGGCCCGTGCTGGTGGAACAGATTTTCAGCACCCTGGTCAGCTTTGCGGATACCGCCATGGTGGGCGCCATGGGCGCCGCCGCCACGGCCTCGGTCTCCATCAGCAACTCCCCCATTTTCCTTCTGAACGGCATCATCATGTCCCTGGGCGTGGGCATCACGGCCCTGGTGGCCCGGGCTACCGGCGCGGGCGACACCCGGGCGGTGCAGAATCTCATGCGCCACGCGGTGCTGGCCATCCTCTACATCGGCCTGCCCATTGCCATCATCATCGCCGTCCTGTCCCGGATGATCCCCCTGTGGATGGGCGCGGAGGTGGACATTCTGGATACCGCCGCACGCTACAACCTCATCACCGCCGTGGGGCGGCCCTTCATGATGGCCTCCATGGTCCTCAACTCCGCCTTCCGGGGCTATGGGGACACCAAGACCCCCATGAAGCTGAACCTGCTGATGAACATCGTCAACGTCATCGGCAACTTCCTGCTCATTTACCCCACCCGGACCCTCACGGTCCTGGGCTTCAGCTTCCTGATCCCCGGCGCGGGCTGGGGCGTCGCGGGCGCTGCGGCGGCTACCGCCGTGGGCATGACCCTCTCCGGCCTTGCCGCCCTCTACATCGCCTTCCGAAAGCAGAACCCCTACCGGGTGAGCTTCCGGGAAGCCGGCAGCTTCAGGCCGGACCGGGACATCAGCCGGCAGGTCTTCACCATCAGCTTCCCCGCCATTCTGGAGCGCATCTGCATGTCCTCCTCGGGCATTCTGGTCAACAGCAGCGTGGCCATGCTGGGCACGGTGAATATCGCCGCCAACAGCCTCTGCCTCTCCGCCGAATCCCTGTCCTACATGCCCGCCTTCGCCTTCCAGATGGCCGTCACCACCCTGGTGGGCCAGTCCCTGGGGGCGGAAAAGCCCCAGCTGGCCAAAAAGTTCGTGCGCACCACCCAGATCATGGGCATCATCGTCATGTGCTTCACGGGGCTGGGCCTCTACCTCTTTGCCGAACCCATCATCGGCGTGTTCACCCCGGATCAGGAGGTCATCCTCCTTGCCGCCCAATGCCTGCGGCTCATGGGCTTCATCCAGCCGCCCCAGCTGGCGGCCTGGGTCTTCGGCGGCGCCCTTCGCGGCGCGGGGGACACCCGCTCCATCTTCTACATCACCGCCGCCACCACCTGGGGCGTGCGTACCCTCTTCAGCATGCTGTGCATCCGGGTGTTCCACCTGGCCCTGTATTCCACCTATGTGGTCATGACGGTGGAAATCTTCGTCCGCCTGCTGCTGCTCTTCCTGCGCTACCGCAGCGGCAAGTGGCAGCACACCATGCAGGCAATGGAGCGGTAAACAACGCAAACAAGGCTGCGCAGCCCGGCGGGGATGTGCAGCCTTGCTGTTTCCGCCGCCCTGTTGGCCACCGGCGGAGCGGCGGTTTTCAGGCGAAAAAAACTGTGCTATACTGAGGCGTAACGAAGGGAGGCGCAGAGATGCAAAAAGTCATCGTCATCGGCTGCCCCGGCGGCGGCAAAAGCACCTTTGCACGGGCGCTGGCGGGAAAGACGGCCCTGCCCCTGCACCATCTGGACCTCCTCCATCATCTGCCCGACCGCTGCATCCTCCCCCGGGAGGAGTTTGACGCGGAACTGGAAAAGCTCCTCACATCCCCCCGCTGGATCATCGACGG
>JAZSQG010000336.1:0-7071 GCA_045537855.1 Oscillospiraceae bacterium | reverse complement strand
ATCATCCCTGCTGTGGGCTGCCGCAGCCCTGCTCTTCGGTGCGGCGGTCTGCCTGCTCAAATATCTGTTCACCCGAAAGATGGACGCGGCGCGGCCCCAGGGCATCCTGCTGGCCTCCCTCGTCCGCCATCTCTGCAATCTTACCGGCATCGTGCTGCTGTGGCTGCTGAGCCGCCGCTTCGGCCTGCCGCTGGGGCCCGTCCTCATCGGCGGCGCCCTGGGGCTCACGGTGCCAACAGCAGTGCTCACGCTCCGGGGCAAGGGCCCCGGCGTCTGAAGCCTGCCGCACGAAAGGAGGAAGCACTCTGGAAGCAGCACATGAATCTCAGGTCCTGTTCACCCTGCTGGGCCTGAATGTCACGGCGGAGGTCACCACCATGTGGGGCGTCATGCTCCTGCTGGTCATCCTCTCCGTTCTTGCCACCCGGCGGCTGCGGGAGGTGCCCGGCACCCTGCAGACCCTGCTGGAAATGGCCCTGGGGAAGCTGGATGACTTTTTTTCCGGCCTCATGCCCAAGGAGAAGTCGGACCGCTATTTCCCCTTTTTCGCCACCCTTTTCATCTTCATCATCGTCTGCAACTTCACCGGCCTGCTGCCGGGGGCGGGGGTGATTCCCGGCTTCAAGGCCCCCACCTCTTCCCTTTCGGTGACCGCCGGACTGGGTCTTACCGTGTTTCTGGCCGTCATCATCCTGGGCATCCGCAGTCTGGGCGTGGCCCGCTGGCTGCGGCACTTCATCAAGCCCGTGGTCATCATGCTGCCCTTCATCATCGTGGATGAGCTGGTGCGCCCCGTCTCCCTGGCCCTGCGTCTGTACGGCAACATTTTCGGGGAGGAATCGGTCATGGAGCAGCTTTACGCCCTGCTGCCCATCGGCGCGCCGCTGATCATGATGGTGATGAGCCTGCTGTTCTGCACCATTCAGGCGGTGGTATTCAGCATGCTGGCCGCCATTTATGTGGATGAATCCACCACTCTGGAACACTAACCTCAACGATTTGACAGGAAGGAAGTAACTGCTATGTCTACCGCCATTGCCGCAGCCATCGCCATTGCCCTCAGCACCATCGCCCCCGCCATCGCCCAGGGCATCACCGCCAAAGCCGCCATGGAAAGCATGGCCCGCCAGCCGGAGCTGGCCGGGCAGATCCGCTCCACGCTGATCATCGCCCTGGCGCTGATGGAGGCGCTGACCATCTACGGTCTGCTCATCGCCTTCATGCTGATCTCCAAAATCTGAAACAGGCAGGAGGGGTCATTATGAGCATCGACAGTTCGGTGCTGATCTGGACCATCATCAATTTCCTCCTGCTGATGCTGCTGCTGAACCGCTTCCTGTTCCGCCCTCTGCGGAGCTTCATGAAGGCACGGCAGGAGAAGATCCGCGCCGGCGAAGCCGCCGGCGAGCAGGCCCGGCTGCAGCTCAGCGGGGCCGATATGCGCCTGCAGACCCGGGAGCGGCAGCTCCGGGCGGAGATCCGCACCCTGCAGCAGGACCATTCCGCCGCCCTGCCCGGGGCGCGGGAACGGGCCCGACAGCAGGCGGAAGCCCAGGTGGCGGGCGAGCTGGAAGCCTTCCGGGAGGAGCTGAAGGACCGGGAGGAGGAGCTCCTGCAGGAGCTGCTGCCGGATGCACGGAGCATGGCCCTGCTGCTCCGTGAGCGGCTGCTGGCCTCCGCCGGGGCCGACGGGGAAGGGCAGGGAGACGCATGAGAGTTTTGTATTCCCTGATCAACTTTGCCATTCTGGCCGCCGCCCTCTGGTTTTTCGCCGGAAAAACGGTGAAAAACATGCTGGAAGGACACCGGAAGGGCATTGCCGACGGGCTGGAAAACGCCCGGGCGGAAGAAGCCCGGGCCGCCGATGTGGCCGCAGCCCTGCAGCAGCTGGAGCAGGCACGCGCCCCGGCCTTCCGGGAGCTGGAACAGCAGCGGGACGCGCTGATGCGGGGCTGGTCCGACGAAGTCCGGCAGCTGCAGCAGCAGGAAACGGCCCACCTCCGGGAAAAGCTGGACGGGGAGCGCCTGCGCTACCAGCGGAGCATGCTGGGCCGGGTGGAAAGCGCCCTGCTGGCCCGGGTGGTCTCCGAAACGGAAACGCTGCTGCGGGATGTGAGCTTTGCTTCCCGCTTCCGGAAGCACGAAGCCGCCATTGTGGAGCACATCCTCTCCCGCATCGAGCTGAGCCCCGGCGACACGGTGTATCTCCTGAAGCACGATGTGCTCTATGTCACGCTCACCAGTGCCTTCCCCCTGGATCCGAATCTGGTGGACCGGGTGCGGGAAGCGGTGGACGTGATCCTGAGCCGGGTGGACGGCAAAGCCTCCTTCTGGGTGCGGGAAGATCCCGGACTCATCGGCGGCCTGTGCCTGCGCATCGGCGACACCATCTTTGACGGCACCCTTGCCAACTTCATCTACCGCCTGAAGCACTGGGAAGTGGGGGGCCTGGACCCCCGACTCACGGAGCCGGAGGCGGTGCTGAAGCAGTTCATGCAGCGCATGGAGACCCTGCCCACGGAGATCGACGAGTATCAGGTGGGCCGGGTGCTGAGCGTATCCGACGGCATCTGTTATATGGACGGTCTGGCCGACATCATGTACGGCGAGCTGGTGGAATTTGCCTGCGGCGAGCAGGGCATGGTGCTGGACATTGAGGACAGCCGCATCGCCTGTGTGGTCTTCGGCGCCTACGAAAAGCTCCAGGAGGGCGAGCGCGCCCGGCGCATCGGCCGGGTGCTGAGCGTCCCCGTGGGGGATGGGCTGCTGGGCCGGGTGGTGAACGCCATGGGCCAGCCCATCGACGGGCTGGGAGACCTCCACCCCAGCGGCTACCGCCCCATCGAGTGCGCCGCTCCCGCCATTCTGGACCGGAAAAGCGTTTCCCGCCCCCTCAGCACGGGCCTCATCGCCATCGACGCCCTGGTGCCCATCGGCAAGGGGCAGCGGGAGCTCATCATCGGCGACCGGCAGACGGGCAAGACCTCCATTGCCGTGGATACCATCCTGAACCAGAAGGGGAAGGACGTCATCTGCATCTATGTGGCCATCGGCCAGAAGGACAGCACCGTTGCCGCCGTGCAGGAGACCCTGCGGCAGCATGACGCCCTGTCCTACTCCATTCTGGTCTGCGCCGCCGCCTATGATTCCGCGCCCCTGCAGTATATCGCCCCTTACGCCGGTACGGCCATCGGCGAACATTTCATGCATCAGGGCCGGGACGTGCTCATTGTCTATGACGATCTCAGCAAGCACGCCGTGGCCTACCGGGAGCTGTCCCTGCTGCTCCACCGGCCCTCCGGCCGGGAAGCCTACCCCGGCGATGTGTTCTACCTCCATTCCCGCCTGCTGGAGCGCAGCGCCCAGCTGGCGCCGGAGCTGGGGGGCGGCTCCATGACGGCTCTGCCCATCATCGAGACCCAGGCGGGCGACATTTCCGCCTATATCCCCACCAATGTCATCTCCATCACCGACGGACAGATTTTTCTGGATACGGACCTGTACCACCGGGGCATGCGCCCGGCGGTGGATGTGGGTCTCTCCGTCTCCCGGGTGGGCGGCGCTGCCCAGAGCGGCGCCATGAAGCAGGTCTCCGGCCATCTGCGGATGACCCTGGCCCAGTACCGGGAGCTGCAGACCTTCTCCCAGTTCAGCTCCGATCTGGACCCCGCCACCCGGGCGGCCCTGGATCTGGGCGACCGGATGAGCGCCATCCTCCGGCAGCGGCAGTATGCTCCGCTGCCCACGGCCCAGCAGGTGCTGCTGATCTTCGCCGTCTCCGGCGGCTTTGCCGACGACGTGCCCACCGGGGAGGTGGGCCGCTTCTCGGAGGACCTGCTCCGCTGGTTCAGCCACAACTGTCCCGAGCTGCTGCAGGCCATCGACGGAAAGATGAGCGGCGAACTGCAGGAAGCCCTGCGGGAGCAGCTGCGCAGCTTCCGGGAGACCTGGGAAGCGGGTGACACGCCATGAGCAGCCTGCGGGAACTGAAGCGGCGCATCGCCGCCATCTCCGGCACCCATCAGCTGACCCAGGCCATGCGCATGGTATCCGTCAGCAAGTATAACCGGGCCCTGGCCCTGCACCGGGCCTACGAGCCCTATAAAGCCCAGTGTGACCGGCTGCTGCAGGCTTTGGGCGGCGCTTCCCTCTCTGAGGCGCGGCCCCTGCGGCGGGTGCTGTATGTCCTCATCACCGGAAACCGGGGCCTTTGCGGCGTGTACAATCAGGAGGTTCTGCGGCACCTCCGCCGGGAGCTTGCCCGGCAGGAAGCCCCCTGGAAACTCATCATCTGCGGCAAATGGGGGCAGGAAAACGCCGCCGACCTCCCCTTCACCCCCTACACCCTGCCGGACATCCCCGATTCCCGGCAGAGCGCGGAGCTGGCCCGGCTGCTGCTGGAAGCTTACCGCAGCGGCGAAGCCGACGAAGTGTACTTCGTGTATCAGGAATTTCACAACGTGCTGGTGCAGGAGCCGGTGTGCCGCCGGCTGCTGCCCATGCAGGCTCCGGCGGAGGAAGCTGACGCCGGAGAATCATTCCTCTATGTCCCCGACCGGGAGACCCTGCGGGAAGCCATTGCCCGCCGGGTGCTCTGCGGGCAGGTCTATGCCTGGCTGCTTTCCGCCGCCACGGGGATGCACGGCGCCACCATGACCACCATGCGCGCCGCAGCGGACAACTCCGGCGCCATGCTGGAGGAGCTGACGCTGCACATGAACCAGCTGCGCCAGAACGCCATCACCACCCAGGTGCTGGAGGTTTCCGGCGCCGCCCTGCAGGAGGAACAGGCATGACCAACGGTGTAATCACAAGGATCATCGGCCCTGTGGTGGATATCGCCTTTCCCCACAGCGATCTGCCGGAAATCTACAACGCAGTCTATGTAAACGCCGGGGGACGGCGGGTGTATATGGAAGTGCTGCAGCATCTGGGCAACCGCACCGTGCGCTGCACCGCCCTCTCCTCCACCGACGGGCTCTCCCGGGGCATGGAGGTGGTGGATACCGGCAGCTGCATCACCGTCCCGGTGGGAGAAGCCACCCTGGGGCGCATGATGAATGTCATCGGCGAGCCCATCGACAATCTGGGGACCATTGAAAGTCCCCACGCCCTGCCCATCCACCGGCAGGCGCCCCCCTTTACCGACATTGTCCCCGCCACCCGGGTGCTGGAAACGGGCATCAAGGTCATCGACCTGATGACCCCCTACGCCCAGGGCGGCAAGATCGGCCTCTTCGGCGGCGCGGGCGTGGGCAAGACCGTCCTCATCATGGAGTTTATCCATAACATCGCCAATGTCCACAACGGCTACAGCGTCTTCGCCGGGGTGGGCGAGCGCAGCCGGGAGGGCGGCGACCTGTGGCATGAAATGAGCCAGTCCGGGGTCATCTCCAAAACCGCCCTGGTCTTCGGCCAGATGAACGAGCCCCCCGGAGCCCGGCTGCGGGTGCCGCTGGCGGGTCTGACGCTGGCGGAGCATTTCCGGGAGGAGCACCACCAGGATGTGCTGCTCTTCATCGACAACATTTTCCGCTTTACCCAGGCGGGCTCGGAGGTCTCCGCCCTGCTGGGGCGCATGCCCTCCGCCGTGGGCTATCAGCCCACCCTGGCCACGGAAATGGGCCGCCTGCAGGAGCGCATCGTCTCCACGCAAAACGGCTCCATCACCTCCATTCAGGCCGTCTACGTCCCCGCCGATGACCTGACCGACCCGGCCACCGCCACCACCTTCTCCCATCTGGACGCCACCACCGTCCTGTCCCGGAGCATCGCGGAGCTGGGCATTTATCCGGCGGTGGACCCCCTGGAATCCTCCTCCCGCATGCTCAGCCCCGATGTGGTGAGCGCCGAGCATTACCGCACCGCCCGGGCGGTGCAGCAGACCCTGCAGCGCAATGCCGAGCTGCAGGACATCGTGGCCATTCTGGGCATGGACGAACTCAGCCCGGAAGACCGGGCCACGGTGAACCGGGCGCGGCGCATCCAGCGCTTCATGTCCCAGCCCCTCCACGTGGCGGAGGGCTTCACCGGCGTGCCCGGGGCCTTCGTCCGGCTGGAGGACACCATCAAGGGCTTTCAGGCCATTCTGGGCGGCGAGTGCGACCGCATGCCGGAAGCGGCCTTCCTCCTTTCGGACACCATCGAAAGCGTCCACGCCAAGGCAAAGGAGCTGAGTCTATGAGGCTTCGGGTCCTTTCCGTAAGCGGCACGCTGCTGGATACCGAGGCTTCCTCCGTCACCGTCCCCGCCGAGGACGGGCTGCTGGGCATCCTCCGGGGTCACGCCCCCATGGTCGCCGCCCTGAAGGCCGGGGACATCCGCTACCGCAGCGGGGAGGGGGAAACGGCCCGCTTCCCCATTTCCGGCGGCGTGCTGGAGGTTTCCCGGGACCTCATCACCGTCCTCACCGACGGGGACTGAAGTCCGCCCCCTGCCGGGGGATACTGACAGAAGGATGGAATCGTGCATATGAAACGCGAACTCAACCCGGCGCATGTGGAGCGCCTGAAGGAGCTGGTGAACAACAGCCCCCTCATCAAGCTGCTGGATATGCAGCTCACGGACCTCGGCCCCGGCCGGGCCACGGTGGAGCTCCATGCTTCGGAGCAGCACTGGAACCCCTTCGCCTCCGTCCACGGCGGCGTCTATGCCGCCCTCATCGACACGGCGGCCTACTGGGCGGCCTACGCCTATCAGGAGGAGGACGCGGGCTATACCTCTCTGGACCTGAACGTGACCAACCTGCGCATGGCGCTATCCGGCACCCTGACGGCGGAGGCCCGGGCCATCAAGGAGGGGCGGAGCATCTGCCTCACGGATGTGCTGGTCACCGACGAGCAGGGAAAGCTTGTGGCCCACGGCACCTCCAAGCTCATCATTCTGGAGGATAAGCAGTCCCTCAGCAATGCGGTGCCCGCCATGGGCCACGCCCCCCTGCCCCCCAAGTTTCTGGCGGAATAAAGCCAAGCAAATGAAATGCCCTGCGCGGCCAGCCGATTTCGGCTGCTGCGCAGGGCACTGTTTATTTTTCATGATCTCCCAAGGCAAATGCTTCCGTCAGTTTATTCA
>JAZSQG010000142.1:0-2646 GCA_045537855.1 Oscillospiraceae bacterium | reverse complement strand
GGGGGCTCCCAGGCCTTCATCTTATAGCGCCAGTCCAGCCGCTCGTACTTCATGCGGCCCATCTGGTGGAAGGGCAGCAGCTGCACCAGGGTCACGGCTTCGTTGCCCAGCTCGGCGCAGAAGGCCGCCGTGGCCCGCAGGCTCTCCTCGCTGTCGTTGAGGCGGGGGATGACGGGCATGCGCACCTGCAGCTTGCCGCCGTGACTTGCCAGGAAGCGGGCGTTTTCCAGAATCTTTTCATTGGGCACACCGGTGAGCTTCCGATGCTTTTCGCTGTCCATGTGCTTCAGGTCATAGAGGAACAGGTCCACGTAGGGCAGGATCTTTTCAAACTGCTCCGTGGGGGCAAAGCCCGTGGTATCCAGGCAGATGTGGATGCCGCTGTCCTTCAGGCGCTTGAGCAGGTTATAAGTAAAATCGAACTGGCTCATGGCTTCGCCGCCGGAGACGGTGACGCCGCCGCCCCGGGAGAAGAAGGACACGTCCTTCATCAGCCGCTCGTACACTTCATCCACATCGGTATCCCAGCCGGCGGTGTAGAGGGCCTTGTTGATGCACACATCGGCGCACTTCATGCAGCCGTCGCATTTTTCCCGGTCCACCCGTACCTTCCGGATGGGGCCGGAGCCGTCCATGGCCTCCTCCGGCTCGCAGACGATGAGGGCATTCCGGTCGCAGGCATTCAGACAGGTGTTTTCGCAGAGCTCCACACCCAGACATTTCAAAGCCAGAAAACCCAGCTGCAGCTCCCGGAGCTGCGATTCGGGACTGTGGCACCAGAGACACTTCAGGGGACAGCCCTTGGTATACACCGTCGTACGGATGCCGGGCCCGTCGTGGACGGCATAACCCTGGATATCATAGATCCGTCCCTTTGCGTTTACGTATTCCACCGCTTGACCTACCTTATATTCGTATTCTCCGCCGGGTTTCCGGCAGATGCTTTTATCCCATTTACATTATAAGACATCTAACTATGTTTCGCAAGATTTTTTTCGCAGCTCCGGCCCTTTCCTTCCAGTCCCCTCCGCTTGTCAAAGCGGGGAATCTGTGATAAGGTGGTTAAAACTGTGACCATTATCCGACGGGAGCGTGATTTCATGCAGCTTACGGACTTTACACAATATACGAGCGGCTGCTTCCACGGGGAGCCCGCCTCCTGCGCCTGTGCCTGCCCCTTCGGGCTGGATGTGCGCGGACTGATGGAAAAATGCGCCAAGGGGCGCTGGAACGCCGCCTGGAAGGCCTACCGCACGGCGGTGGTCTTCCCCGCCGTGGTGGCCGCCCTCTGCCCCGCCCCCTGTCAGGGGGCCTGCCAGCGCGCCGCGCTGGGGGGCGCCATCGACCTGCCCGGTTTGGAACATGCCATCCTCCGCTTTGCAAAACGCAAGGCCGAGGGCTATAACATCCCGCCCCGCACGCAGAAGGTGGCGGTGGTGGGCGCGGGCCCGGCGGGCCTGAGCCTTGCCCTGAACATGGCCCTGAAGAAATACCCCGTCACCGTCTTTGAGCAGGCGGAGGGCTGGGGCGGCAGCCTGCGCGGCCACGAAAAATTTTCGGAATTTGACGAAGATTTCCGGCTCCAGTTTTCCGCCGTGAAGGAGGGCTTCATCACCTTCGAATTCGGCCGGGAAATTACGGACGCGGCGGAGCTGGGGGACTTTGAAGCGGTGTACTTCGCCACCGGCGAAGGTGGCCTGCGGGCAGAGGGCGAAGGGCGCTTCTTTGCCGGCGGCGGCCTCACGGGGCAGGATCTCATGGACGCCATTGCCATGGGGCCGGAGGCCTCCAAGGCCATCGAAGCCTTCCTGATGACCGGGCGGCCCGGCGCCATCGAACTGGGCAAAAACGCTGCCCACTGCGGCAGGACGGTGCCCCACCCCGGGGTGGAAGCCGCAGCGCCGGTGGAGACGGAAACGCAGGAGGGGGCCATGGCGGAAGCCGGGCGCTGCCTCCAGTGCGACTGCAGCCAGTGCATGGACAGCTGCGAAATGCTGCAGCTGTACCGCAAGAATCCCCACGGCATCGCCCGGGAGGCCTATGCCGACTCGGCAGCGGCGCCTCCCATCGCCACCCAGAGTCTGGTGCGCCAGACCTATTCCTGCACCAACTGCGGCAAGTGTGCCGATGTGTGCCCGGAAAACGCGGATCTGGGCGCCCTCTTCCTCCTGTCCCGGGCGGACCGCTTCCGCCGGGGCACCGGCCCCAAAGCCTTCCACGATTACTGGCTGCGGGAGATGGACTTTGCTGTCGGCCCCGCCGCTGCGGCGCTGATGCCCAAGGAGCAGGAGGACTGCACCTTTGCCTTCTTCCCCGGCTGCCGCCTGGGCATGGACAATCCCGAGGCGGTGAAGCGCGCCTACCGCTTCCTGCTGGACAAGACCGGCGGGGACACGGGCCTGATGCTGGGCTGCTGCGGCGTGCCCGCCCTCTGGGCCGGGGACGAAGCGCGCTTCCAAAAGAATCTGGAGCAGATCCGCAGCGACTGGGCAAAAATGGGCAGACCTCCCCTGGTCTTCGCCTGCGCCACCTGCGAGCGCAGCTTTGCCGAGCATCTGCCGGAAATTTCCCAGGTCTCCCTGTACGAGCTCATGGCGGAAGCGGAGCTGACGCCCCAGGGCAGCGTGTACGAAGAGGCCGCCGTCT
>JAZSQG010000323.1:0-12952 GCA_045537855.1 Oscillospiraceae bacterium | reverse complement strand
CCAGGGGTAAAACGAGAAGGGGGCCCTTTGCCCCCTTCACTGATCCCCCGCTGCTCTGTCGCGCAAGTCTTTATCATTGTTTTTCGACAGACTGCAGCGTGGCGGGCTCTCCCACCGGGAGGAGCCGCCGCGCTTTTTCGTTCGCTTTCGCTTTTTTCGTTTTCGCTTTTTATGTACTGTTTCAGACCTTGCCGTGGCAGCGCTTATACTTTTTGCCGCTGCCGCAGGGACAGGGGCCGTTGACGGCGGGGCGCAGGCTGCCGTCGGCCATTTTGGCGATCATCTCTTCCGGGGTGTTTCCGTAGAGGCTCCACAGGCGCACATGCTGCTTCACTTCCGCCACCCGCGCTTCGTCCGGCGTGACGCCGTAGTGGTCAAAAAGCTCCTCATGGCTCTCCTGCCCCCGCTCGGCCCGGAGGAGCGCATGGAGGGTATCGGCAAAGTCCATGGCGAGCCGCTCGGAATCCTCCACCCCGGCGCTGCGCATCGTGTCCTCCACCTCCAGCCGCCAGATCTCCAGCTGGTGGAACACATCGTAATAATCCCCTTCTCCCATGCGCAGGAGCTTTTCATGGGGCGGCAGATAGCGAGGCAGCCCCTTCCGATCCTCCAGATAATCCCGGGCTTCTTCCAGCAGCAGCGGGGGATACAGAAGCATGTCCTCCTCCAGCCGGGCATAGCTGCCGTCCGCCAGCGCAGCCAGCATGGCTTCCGCCTCACTGTCCCGCTTCAGGCCGCTGCGCAGACGGAGGATCTCAAAAAACTCGTCCAGGGGCAGCGCGCCGTACAGCTTGCTGCAGGCGGAGGAATAGGCATCCAGCGTATCCCGCAGGTTCTTCTTCCGGGGGAAATCCAGCCGCTTCAGTTCCCTCCAGGTCTCACGGATCTGGGTGGGTACCACCAGATACAGCTGCTCTTCCACCAGAAAGGCCTGCATCAGGGCAAAATTCATGAGCCCGGTATGCATGGGCAAAAACACCTGCTCTTCCCGGAAAAAGGGGGCTTCCGCCGCCTTGGAAAAGAGGGCGAAGTCCGTGGAGGGCAGGGCCATCAGCAGCATGGACAGGGTATCCGGCTGCGCCAGCCACACCGCCAGGTCCTCCCTGCCGGAAATTTCCCGGAGCCGCTGCAGATCCTCTTCCGGCTTCAGAGCCAGAATGCCTTCCAGAGAAAAGACGGGCTGCCCGCTGTGGGCCAGCCGCCGGTTGCGTTCGTCAAGTCTGTCCATGTTTCTCCTCCGCCGCATCCTGTGACGCGGCCTCTTCCTTTCTTTCTTCCGTGCCGGAGGCGCGCAGGCGCGCTTCCTCTTCCTCCAGCATCCGGTAAGCCACCTTTCCCACGGGAGTTTTGGGCAGTTCCCTGCGGAACTCGATTTCCCGGGGCATGGCATATTTTGCAATATATCCGCTGCAGTGATCCAGGATCTTCTCCTTCGCCGCAGCGTCGGGCTTTACCCCCGCTTTCAGCACGATGAAGGCTTTCACAGCCTGCATCCTGTAGGGGTCCGGCACGCCGATGACGCAGCTTGCCTGCACAAGCTCACAGCCATCCAGCACATTCTCGATCTGCGCGGGATAGATGCTGTAGCCGGAGGAAACGATCAGCCGCTTGGCCCGGCCCCGGAAATAGACGAAGCCCTCTTCGTCCATGCTGCCCAGGTCACCGGTACGGACCCAGGTAAGCCCGTCGGCATGCTTTTGCAGCGTCCGTGCCGTCTCCTCGGGACATCCGGCATATTCCTTCATCACCGTGGGGCCCGCCAGGAGAATTTCCCCCTCCTGTCCCCAGGGCAGCTCCCGCTCCGTCCCCGGCTCCACGATCTTGATATAGGTATTCGGGAAGGGCACGCCGATGCTCCCCTCCTTGCTTCGGTGTGGCGGTGTCAGGCAGCAGGCGGTGACGGTCTCGGTGGTACCGTAGCCCTCCCGCACCTGCACGGTGGCACCGTGCTCCCCGAGGAAGCGATCCAGACGCCTTTTCAGCTCCGTACTCAGGCTGTCGCCCCCGGAAAACACGCCCTTGAGGCAGCTCATATCCGCCTTTTCCAGACCCGGAAGCCGCAGCAGCGCTTCATACAGGGTGGGCACCCCGGCAATGAAGCTGCAGCGGCAGCGGGTGATGAGCCGGACATAGCTCCGGGGCGTGAAGCGCGGGATGAGCACACATCGCCCGCCGGAAGCCAGCATACTGTGGATGCAGACCCCCAGGCCGAATCCGTGAAACAGGGGCATGGCAGCCAGCATTTTGTCCCCGGGGCGGAACATGGGATTGGCCGCAATGACCTGGCGGCTCAGGGCATTAAAATTCCCGTTGGTGAGGACGATGCCCTTGGTGGTCCCCGTAGTGCCGCCGGAATAGAGGATCACCGCCGCATCGTCAAAGCCCCGGGACACGGCGCAGTCTCCGCCGCCTTTGCCCAGCTTCAGAAAGTCCTTCCAGCGCAGCGCCGGGGCAGACCGGGGTACCTTCCGATGGTTCCGCCCCTCCGTGAAGGGATAGGCCAGGTGGAGATGCAGCGGGAGGGCATCCCGCAGGGAGGCAAGTATCAGATGCTCCGGCCCCTTCTCCCCCAGGGCCGCGAATTTATCGTAAAAGCGGTCCAGTGTGAGGACGAAGCGGCTTTTTGCCGCATGCAGAAAAAAGGCAAGCTCCCCTTCGGCGCTGAGGGGGTGGACCACATTTGAGACGCCCCCCAGCAGATTCACCGCATACAGCATCATGACCGCCTGGGGGCAGTTGGGCATGGCAAGGGTAAAGGTTTCCCCCGCCCGGAAGCCCAGAGCCCGCAGGCTGCGGGCGCAGTCTTCCACCTGCCGCACCAGGCTGCCGTAATCGGTGGTTTTTCCCATGAAATCCAGGGCTGCCTGCTGCGGGCTGCGGGAAGCAATGTCCCGCACACAGTCAAACATGGATCCCCTGGGATATTCCAGATGCAGGGGCACACCGCCCATATGGTCCTTCCAGGGAGTTTTCGCGCCGATTTCCATGGTTCACTGCCTTTCCGCCGTCTTGCAGGACCCCAGTGCGGGGAGGGCAAAGACCGCTTCTGTCGGGCAGGAAGCTTCCCTCCGCGCCCGCAGGCCTGCGCTTTGCCGATTTTATAGTATACCACAAAAAACGAAAAAGCTCAACGACTTCCTGCTTTGCAGCCTCCCTGCCGCAAGCTTGCATTTTGCCCCGCTTCCCGCTAGAATAAGGAAAAACAAAACACAAGGAAAGGATGGATCACATGCGCAATCAAGCCGCAGGCAGCATCCCCACACAGGACTGTGACGTTCTGATCATCGGCGCCGGGATCGCCGGCTGTGCCGCAGCTCAGGCGGCAGCGGAACAGGGGGCGCAGGTGCTGGTGCTGGAGCAGGCTGCCTCCATCACCGCCCACGGCATGGATGTGGCGGCCATCGGTTCTGCGCTGCAGAAGGCCGCCGGCCTCTCCATCGACCCGCTGGAGGCAGCGCGGCTCATCTTCCAGTGGAGCCAGAGCAAAGCAAATTACCGCCTCATCCGGGTGTTTACCGACCGCAGCGGTGAAGTCATGGACCGCTACATGGCGCTGGCGGAGGAATACGGGCTAGACGTGCGCCTGAACGATACCATGACCGCCCGCATCGACTGGGACAGGCTGGACGAACGCTTCCGCCAGTTCCAGACCGCCCACACCTTCAGCCCGAGAGGCAATCCCTCCTCCGTGGAAAACAAGAGCGCGATCCGCCCCTTTGTTTCCATGCTGGCAGAGGACGCCCAGGCCCACGGCGCCCGCTTCCTTTTCCGCACCCGCGCCCTGCGTCTGCACCGCAGCCGGGGCCGCACCGGCGGCTGTCTGGCCGAGGGACCGGAGGGGAAACTTCGCATCCGCGCCCGCAAGGGGGTCATTCTGGCCACCGGGGGCATTTCGGAAAACGAAGCACTCATGAAACGCTACTGCCCCGAAGCCCTGCGGGCGGACAAGAACGAATACTTCCCCCGGGGCGGCAACCTGGGCGACGGGCTGAGGCTGGGTCAGCAGCAGGGCGCCGCCCTCACCCGCTCCGGCGCCGCGCCGGTCATCCACCCGGTGAACTTCACGCCGCTCGGCCCCGGCATCCAGAGCAGCTGGCTCATGGTCAACCGGGACGGGCTGCGCTTCTGCTGCGAGATGGGCTTTGAGCCCATCGTCACCAACGCCCGGCTCAACGCCCCCGGCAATGTGGCCTGGGCCCTCTGGGACCGGCGCTACGGGGAAATGCTGAAACAGCAGGAACCCCACAAGGCGGGCTATCTCCTGCCCGGGCTGGACGCGCGGATGGAGGAAGCCGTGGCTGCGGGGGACTATCTCCGGGCCGACAGTCTGGAAGAACTGGCTGCCGCCATGGGCGTCCCCGCCGAAAACCTGAAAGAGAGCGTGGCACGCTATAACGGGCACTGCCATGCGGGCTTTGACCCGGACTTCGGCGTACCCCAACGCTTCCTCTGCCCCGTGGAGGAGGGGCCCTTCTACGCCTCCAGAATCAGCGCCTGGCTGCTGAATGTTCCCTTCGGCCTCCATGTGGACCACAATTCCCAGGTCCTCACGGAGGACGACAGGCCCATCCGGGGCCTCTTCGCCATCGGCAACATGCAGGGCGATTTCTTCGGCAACTCCTACCCCGTCACCTGTCCCGGTGCCAACCACGGCCGCAGCGTCACCTTCGGGCGGCTGGTGGGCCTCAGCCTGGCGGATGGCAAAACCATCGACGGCGGCCCCGCCTGAATTTTCAACTTTCCTGTAGCATCTTGCCGCTATATGTTGTATAATTGGAGAAATACCTACAAGGGGGCACACGACATGAAGAAAACACGCTGCCTTTCTCTGCTGCTGGCGGTCTGCCTGCTGCTGGCGCTGACCGTTCCCGCCCATGCCGCCTATTCGGATCTGAAGGGGCACTGGGCCGAGGAGTATATCGAGGAGCTCGTGGAACGCGGCTTCCTCTCCGGCTATGAAGACGGTACCATGAAGCCGGACAAGACCCTGAGCATGTGCGAAGCACTGGTCATTCTTTCCCGCTTTTACACGCTGGATGACACTGCCATGGAGTGGGTCACCAGTGACTACGCAAGCGCACTGAGTGCCCTGCCCGGCAAGCTCAGCTGGGCTGCCAAGCCTCTGGGCATCTGCCTCGCCGCAGGCATCATCAAGGAGAGCGAGATCCGCAAGCTGGACCTCTCCGACGCTGCGGACAAGGAGGAGCTGGCGGTGTTCATCGTGCGTACTCTGCGCATGACCGACCTTGCCACCAGCATGGCGGCCGATGACCTGCCCTTCAGCGACACGAGCAGCATCACGGCTTCCTACCGGGGCTATGTTTCCGTCCTCAACAGTCTGGGCATCGTCAGCGGGGATACCAACGGCAAGTTCAATCCCCGCAGCACCGTCACCCGGGCTGTGGCCGCCGCCATGATCTCCCGTACCCTGGAGTATCTGGACGCGCAGGAAACCTCTCTTTCTCTGGAAGACTATGTGGGCGTGAGCCGCAAGGAAGGCTTCGTGTCCCAGGTGGGCAGCGACTACCTCAGCCTGCGCACCTATGCCGGTCCCACCTGCCGCTTCGGCCTCTCCGCCGCGGCCTCCATCTATGTGAACAATGTGGCCAGCAAGCTCACCGCCGACTACCGGGGCTGTGCCGTCACCCTCTACATCCGGGACGGTGAGGTCTTCAAGGCCGTGGCCCGCACCGGCGCAGGCGTCACCTGGGTCAGCGGCGCCATCTCCAGCCGCTATGTGTCCAAGGAGGATGCGGATTCCAGCTATCTGGCCATCGACGGCAAGTACTATTCCCCCGCCGCCGGCGCGGAAGTGTACCTCAACGACAAGGCCAGCAGTCTCGGCAGTATCTCTGCCAGCGACTATGCCGCCCTGATGCTGCAGGACGGCAAGTATCTGCGGGTCTACGCCTACTCCACCCCCGTGTATGTGGAGGGCAGCATTTCCCGGCTGGACTTTGCTTCCACCGTGGACTTCCGGGTGAAGGACGCCGAGGGTGTGGAATGGGTCTTCCCCATGGGCATCACCTCCCTGCCCGCCATCAGCCACGGGGATGACGCCATCAGTCTGGACCGCCTCAGCGTGGGAGACGATGTGCGCGTCAGCATGAGCGGTCAGAAGATCGCCCGGGTCCAGCTGATGGACACCATCACCTATGTCACCGGACGGCTCAACTCCGTCCTCACCTCCGCCGACGGGGTGCAGTGGTTCCTGACCCTGCCGGACCAGAGCGGCATCAGCTATTTGCTGGATGAGCGCGTGGGGGCCTTCCGGGGCGGCGCGTCCATTCCGCTGACGGATATCGGCATCGGCAGCGAGGTCACCGTTTCCGTTACCGACAATCACATCACCAAGGTGGAGCTGGTGTCCGTACCGCCCACGGAAAATAAGCTCAGCGGTCTGGTCCTGGGCGCGGATTCCGCCGGAGTGGTGACCCTGCTGGTGGGCGACCGCCTGGTCTATGTGGAGACCGCCGGTGCCGTGATTCTCAATGCCAGAAGCGGCAAGACCGTCTACGCCTCTTCCCTGGCGGAAAACACCGTGCTGGATGTTTACGGGAGCTTTGTCTCCTCCAACCGCTTTGCTGCCACGGTAGCCGTGGCGGAATAACCGTGAAGAAAGGAAGCTGAACATGAGACATCCTTATCGCGTACGCATGACCGTGCCGGAAGACTGCCTGCTGTATACCGATATGAACGGCATCAAGCACTATGACTTCTTCCATCCCTACGGCACCGTGCAGAAAAACGAAATGGACTGCATGGAGTTTGCCTCTCCCGAGACCCAGGACATCGGTTATCACGAGCACACCTTCGGCTGCGAGACCTTCTTCGTCACCAACGGCAAGGTGGAGTGCTGCGTGCTGGGCCAGCGCTTCTTCATGGGACCCGGCGACATTCTCCACATCCAGCCCTACATGGGCCATGCCTTCAAGCCCGCCTCCGAAAACTGCCGCCTGAACATCCTGTTCCAGACCATGGACATGGCCAACACCACGGCCCGCCGCTTCCGGATGCAGGACCACTTCCCCGGCAGCTATGAAGAACCCAAGTTCCAGGCTGCTCTGGATCAGCTTTACGGCCGCATCAACCGTACCTTCCCCGCCGCCCCCTACGTGCCGGAAGAGAGCGTCAGCGCCCTGCGGCGGCACAACGAGGGCCTCATCACCCACAACCTCCCCGGCATCACCCTGCGCCTGAAGATCGGCCGCTGGGAGACCCACGGCGAAAAGGAAGTGTGGGAGCTGTGCATGGACAAGGGCTACAGCGTGAGCCACAAAACCATGCGCCCCGAGCCCTACTTCTTCTATGTCACTGAGGGTAAGATGCGCTTCCGCGTCTGGGAGACTGCCGACCAGGTCTGCGAATTTGAAGCCGAAGCCCAGACGCTGGTGAATATCCCCCCCTGCTACCCCTTCACCTACGAAGCCCTGGAAGACAGCCGCATGTTCGACATGGACTGCGCGGTGCTGCTCCAGGACCTGCTGGAGGAAACGGCCCGCCTCAAGGCACAGGAGCCCGAAAAGCTGCAGGACGAAGCCTACATGAGCGAGCTGAAGGAGCGCTTCAACTGCTGGTATGAGGAGGCCGGTCCTGCCCGATGAGCAAAGCGGCTCTGGGGCGTTTTGCTCCCACTCCCAGCGGCAGGATCCACCTGGGCAATGCCTTCAGCTACCTCCTTGCCTGGCTGAGCGCCCGGAAGGAGGAGGGCGAAATCCTCCTGCGCATGGAAGATCTGGATACCCTGCGCTGCAGCGATGCCTTTGCGCAGGACATCCGGGAGGATCTCCTGTGGCTGGGGCTGGACTGGGACTATGAAACGCCGCCCCAGCGTAACAGAACGGACGCCTACGAAGCAGCTCTGGAAGTGCTGCGCAGCCGGGCCAATGTCTTTCCCTGCTGGTGCACCCGGGGCAGCCTGAACCTCATCAGCGCCCCCCACGCCTCCGACGGGCACCCCATCCACCCCGCGGCATGCCGGGAACGGAGCGAGGAAGAACGCAGAAGCATGAAGGGAAAGCCCGCCTTCCGCCTGGAAGCGCCGGATCTGCACATCGCTTTTCGGGACGGGGTCTACGGCGATTATGCCGAAAACCTTCGGGACGCCTGCGGGGACTTTGTCCTGCGCCGGGCGGACGGGGTCTTCGTCTATCAGCTGGCGGTGGTGGTGGATGACGGGGCTGCCGGCGTCACCCAGATCGTCCGGGGCTGCGACCTGCTTTCCTCCACGCCGCGGCAGCTGTATCTCTACAGGCTGCTGGGGCTGGAAGCGCCGGACTATTACCATGTACCCATGCTCACCGACCCCGAGGGGCGCAAGCTTTCCAAGCGGGACGGGGATATGGAGATCCGCAGTCTGCGCAGCCGTATGCAGCCTCAGGAAGTGCTGGGAAAGCTGGCCTTTGCTGCCGGGCTCATCCCCAAAGAAGAAGCCCTCAGCGCCCGGGAACTTCTGGAGGAATTTTCCTGGGAAACGCTGCGCAGGGAGGACATCGTCCTGTCACCCGGGGCATTGATGTAAAAAAGAAACGGTATGGATACGGGTCTTTCCCGCGTCCATACCGTTTTTCTTTGATTTTTCCTTTACAGCTCCGTCCAGATGCGGCAGCCCCGGCTGCAGAGCCAGCGCAGCAGCAAGGCGTCTGCCGCCAGCAGAAGTAAGGCACTGAGCAGCAGACAGACACCGGGCCCCAGCGGCAGCTGCTGCAGGGCAAAGGCCGCTGCCCCCGCCAGCGCCGCCAGCACCCAGCTCCCCAGCAGAGCGATGAGCACGGGGATGCTCTGCTTGATGGGCACCACCTCGCTGGTCCACTCCAGGCTGGGCATTTTCAGATCCAGGCACAGCCCCAGCAGCGCCGTCAGCAGGCAGAAGGCCGCCACATGCAGCGCGGCAGGCAGGGCCGAAAGCAGGGGGATTTCCAGCACCGCCGCAAGGCTGATGAGCAGCACTGCGGCCCCGGGCAGGGTCAAAAGCAGCTGGAGCTTCAGCTTGGCCAGCAGGATCTGCCGGGGAGATACGGGCAGGCTCCGGAGCAGCCACAGCCGCTTCCCCTCCAGGGACACGGAGGGGGCGCTCATATCATTCATGGAGCTGACGATGCACACAGCGGTGGCCGCCATCAGGGGCAGCAGCCCCTCCATCCCGGGCAGAAGCGCCCAAAGCTGCTCCAGTGCAGCGCGAAGGTTATGGGCCTGAAAGGGCAGGATGACAGCTGCAACGGGCATCAGGATGATGCCTAGGCCGCAGTTGAGCATGTAGGTGGTGCTGCCCAGAAAGCGCTGCAGCTCCCGGCGCAGCAGCGCCCGGGCGGGACTGCGCAGCTTTGCGCGCCTTTCCCGGTAGGTTTTCCGCGCCCCGCCGGGGACGGAAGTGGCCAGCCGGAGAAAGCTGCGGGAGAGCACCAGCCACACCAGCGCCGTCACCGCTGCCATCAGCAGCAGGAACAGGAGGGCGGATACACCGTCTCCCTCCCCCGCCCGTCCCATGAGGTACAGGGGCCAGAGGATGCCCTTCACCCGCCGGGCCGCTTCCTCCGGAGCCTGCAGAATTTGCTCCAAAATGCGGTAGGCGTTCCCGGACAGGGCATAGTAGCCCGCCAGAAAGATAAGGCACAGCAGCACCGTGATGATCTTCCGGTTTTTCAGCCTGCCGCTCACCTGTGCCACCAACCAGCCCAGCACGCAGGAAAGGCACAGCACCAAAAGGCTCAGCAGCAGCGGCAGCAGCAGCGCAAAAATCGCCCCCAGCGCGCCGGGGCGGCCAAACTGCAGATAGGCGATGATGCCGGGAACCATGACAACGAGCTCATACATGAGCCCCATGAGGTAAACGCCGCTGAGGCGGCACAGCAGGATGCGCCGGGGCGGGATGGGCATGGACAGCAGCAGGTCATTGTCCTTTGCCCGGTAAAGTCCGGCGTAAGTATTGAACACACTGCCGAAAGCTCCCAGCATCAGGGCTGCCAGCCCCAGAATCGCCAGGTACAGCCAGCGCAGATTCGCCGCTGTCAGGACCGGGCACAGCTCCCTGCCCAGCATATAAAAGGCCAGGGCCAGATAGCCCAGGAGCGCCAGATACAGGATCAGAAAGCCCAGGAGCTTCCCCTTGCTGCGGTATTTCCCCGTTTTTTTATCCCGATATACCCAGGCAAAGACCTCCAGCAGCTGCTTTTTCAGCAGCGCCCGGGTCATGCCTGCTCCTCCAGCCCCAGGAATACCTCCACCAGGGAGGCGTCGCCCCCCAGCTCCGCCATGGTACCGCTGCGCACCAGCTTCCCTTCCCGGATGATGGCGATGCGGTCGCAGAGCTTTTCCGCCACTTCCAGCACATGGGTGGAAAAGAAGATAGCAGCGCCTTCATCGCAGACTTCCCGCATCACCTGCTTCAGCAGGTGGGAAGCCAGCGGGTCCAGACCCACAAAGGGTTCGTCCATGATGATCAGCCGGGGCTGATGGAGCAGAGCGGCAATGAGGCTCAGCTTCTGCTTCATGCCGTGGGAATAGGCGGAAATGGGCTGGGCCAGATCCTCCGTGAGGGAGAACATCTCCCCGTATCTGCGGATGCGCTCCTGTCGCGCTCCGGCCTCCACACGGTACACATCCGCCACGAATTCCAGATAGCGGATGCCGCTCATAAAGTCATACAGCTCGGGATTGTCGGGAATATAGGCAAGGCGCTCCTTGCAGCCAAGAGGATCAGCCTTCACGGAGATCCCGTCCACGAAAATATCCCCCTCATCAAAAGCCAGGATCCCGCAGCAGGCCTTCAGGGTGGTGGTCTTGCCCGCGCCGTTATGGCCGATAAAGCCGTAGATCTCGCCGGGCCGAATGTGCAGACTCAGATCGTTCACGGCGAGCTTATCGCCGTAGCGCTTGGTGAGGTGCTCGATCTTCAGCATAGTTCATTCCTCCTCTTATTCGGAAAGCTCCCTCAATGTACTCCCTGCTGCCGCCGATTGCAAGCCTTTCCTTTGTTGTTTTCCCTTCAAACACAGCCCCGCAGGCCAATCCGCCCGCCACAGCGCCTGCTGTTTCCGGGGCCGCCCTTCGAAAACAATTGTATTTCTGCCCGCCGGATGGTACAGTGATAAGTAAATACTCCGCACCGTTTTCCCTCCACTTCTCCGGGCAAAAACGGCACACTGCAAAGGAGACGCATCGCAATGAAAGGCATCATTCTGGCTGCGGGCAAAGGCACGCGGCTATATCCCATAACACAGCCGGTGTGTAAACCCCTGCTGCCGGTTTATGACAAGCCGCTGATCTACTATCCCATTGCCCTGCTCATGCAGGCGGGCATCCGGGACATTCTGCTGATCGTGCCGCCTGCGGAAACGGCGGCGTTTGAAGCACTTCTGGGCGACGGCGGCCGCTTCGGCGTCCGGCTCCGCTACGCCGAGCAGGCAGTCCCCCGGGGCACTGCCGATGCGCTGCTCATCGGCAGCGACTTCATCGGGGATGACCGGGTCTGTCTGGTGCTGGGGGATAACATTTTCCATTCCCCGGCGCTGGGAAGCATCCTCAAATCCGCCGTACAGAACTGCGGCGCAAGCATTTTCGGCTACTGGGTGGAGGATCCCCGCCCCTTCGGCGTGGTGGAATTTGACGAAAGCGGCAGAGCCGTTTCCATTGAGGAAAAGCCGCAGGACCCCAAAAGCAATTACATCATTCCCGGCCTGTATTTTTTCGACCGGCAGGCACTGGAGATCGCCCGGACGCTGAAACCCTCCCCCAGAGGAGAACTGGAGATCACGGATGTGATCCTGGAATACCTGCATCGCGGGCAGCTCCGGGTCATCCCGCTGGAAAAGGGTTTTACATGGCTGGACGCCGGCACGGCCGACAGCCTCCTGGATGCCGGACAGTCCATCCGCAGCATTCAGGCGGAAAGCGGACGTTACGTTGCCTGTCCGGAAGAGATCGCTCTGGCTGAGGGCTGGCTCAGCGCCGGGCAGGTCCACGCTTTGGGTGCGCAATGGAGCATGACGCCTTACGGCAGGTATCTGCAGAGTCTCTGATCACATTACGGGGAGAAGCATATGGCAATTCTGGTATTGGGCGGCGCCGGTTATATCGGCTCCCATACGGTATATGAACTCATCGAAGCAGGGCGGGAAGTTATCGTGGCGGACAATCTGCAGACGGGCTTCCGGGCGGCAGTGCATCCCGATGCGCGATTCTATCAGCTGGATATTCGGGACCGTAAGGCCCTGGACCGGCTGTTTGAAGCGGAAACTGTGGAGGGCGTCATTCACTTCGCCGCCGCCTCTCAGGTGGGCGAATCCATGACCGATCCCCTGAAATACTACGACAACAATCTTTGCGGCACCGCCTGCCTGCTGCAGGCTATGGTGGCACACAAGGCAGATAAAATCGTGTTCTCCTCCACCGCCGCGGTCTACGGGGAGCCGAAGCGCGTGCCGATCATGGAGAGCGATCCCACGCAGCCCGAAAACTGCTATGGGGAGACCAAGCTGGCCATGGAAACCATGATGCGCTGGACTGCCCGGGCCCACGGCCTGCGCTATGCATCGCTGCGCTATTTCAATGCCTGCGGTGCCCACCCCTCCGGGCTCATCGGCGAAGCCCATGACCCGGAAAGCCACCTCATCCCCCTGGTGCTGCAGGTGGCAAACGGGCAGCGCTCGCGCATCTCCGTCTTCGGCAGGGATTACGACTCCCGGGACGGCAGCTGCATCCGGGACTACATCCATGTCAGCGACCTTGCCCGGGCCCATATCCTCGCACTGGACTATCTGAGCGCCGGCGGAGAAAACGATGTGTTCAATCTGGGAAGCGGCGTAGGCTTCACCGTGAAGGAGATCATTGAGGTGGCGCGCCGGGTCACAGGGCACCCCATCCCCGCAGCCGAAGAAGCACGCCGCCCGGGCGACCCCGCTGTGCTGGTGGCTTCCAGTGAAAAGGCAAAGTCCCTTCTTGGCTGGCAGCCCCG
>JAZSQG010000279.1:0-4684 GCA_045537855.1 Oscillospiraceae bacterium | reverse complement strand
CTTCCGTCCGGGGCTGTACCGTTTCATTGTAGCTTCCCCGCCGGAGTTTGTAAAGGATTCTTTGGCCCGCTGCAGTTTTGCTTTTCATCCCGCAGCACTGCGGAGTATGGGGAGTGGCTTGACAAAATAGGTCTAATGCGTTAGAATCCTGTTATTCTAACGCATTAGAATAACAGGGAGGGAAACTGTGGAAACGCCGAAGATTTTTGAAAGCGAATATCGCTTTTGCCTGATTTTGTGGGCCAATGAGCCCGTGAAAAGCAGCGAGCTTGCCCGCCTCTGCGCCCAGCAGCTGGGCTGGTCCAAAACCACCACTTACACGGTCATCAAGCGACTGCGGGAGCGGGGCGTGCTGAAAAACGAGGATGCCACGGTTACGAGTCTGGTATCCAAGGAAGAAATTCAGCGCAGTGAACTGCAGGAACTGGTGGAAAAGCGCTTTGAGGGTTCGCTCCCTGCCTTTCTCGCCGCTTTTGGCAGCCGCCGGAAGCTCAGTCGGAAGGAAGCGGAGGAATTGAAGGCCCTCATCGATACCATGCGGGAGGATGAAGATGCTGGATAAGCTCTTTCTGCTGGTTCTGGATATGAGCCTGAAGGCTGCGCTGGTAATCTCCCTGCTCCTGCCGCTCCGGCTGCTTTTGCGGCGCGCGCCCCGCTGGATTCTCTATGCCCTCTGGGGCGTGGTGCTGCTGCGGCTTCTTTGCCCGGCCATGCCCCGGGCGCCGTTGAGCCTTGTGCCGGAAGTGCCCTCCGTGTCCGGGGGCTATGTGCTGGCAGAGGAGCCCATTTCGCCGCTGGGGGCCGGCTTTGCGGCTTATCGTCTGGTGGGGGATGCGGTCAACGGCGGGCTGGGGATCCAGCATGTGCCCACCACGGAGCGGGATGCGGATGGGATGACCCGCTATGTCTCCACAGACTGGTGGAATGTCTTCCTGCTTTCCTGTCAGTATCTCTGGCTGGGCGGCATATTGCTTATGCTGCTGCGCAGTCTGCGCGCTTATCAAAAGCTGCGCCGCAGGCTTCTCGATGTACAAAGGATGGAAGAAGGTGTGTTTCTCGCTTCCGGCGTGGACGTTCCCTTTGTCATGGGCATCCTTCGCCCGAAAATCTACCTGCCCCGGGCGCTCAGCGAGGCGGAGCGGGACTGCGTGCTGTGCCATGAGCGCTGCCACATCTGCCGCCTTGACCATATCTGGAAGCTCCTTTCCTGGCTGGCCCTGTGTATCCACTGGTTCAATCCGATGGTCTGGCTTGCCTTTCGCCTTTCTGCCCGAGATATGGAAATGAGCTGCGATGAGGCGGTGCTGCGAAAGCTGGGACCGGAGATCCGGGCGGATTACGCCGCATCCCTGCTGCGTCTCTCTGCGGGGGAGACTGCCGCGCCCCTTGCATTTGGCAAGGGGGATACGGGCAGGCGTATCCGCAATCTGGCAAAGTGGAAAAAACCCCGGAAATGGGCCGTGGCGGCAGCGGTGCTCCTGTGTGTGCCGGCGGCGGTCTGCCTGCTGACGGACCCGCTGGGCCGCCATAGCTCCATTGGTATCATCGGCGGGGCGGACGGCCCCACCTCCATTCTGGTGAGTGGGACCTGGTCGGCAGAAAAGGCCGTGGAGGGTACGGCGTATGTGCCGGTGCAGTGCCTGTATATGAATCCCCTCAGCTCTACTCTGGACTGGGGCGGGGACAATGGATGCCGCTATCTGCTGGGGAAAAAACGCTTTGCGGAGATCCGCCGGGATAACGGGGCTGTGACACTGTTTGAAGCGGAAGGAAAGGTCTGGAAGTGGCAAAAGTTCCCCTTTACGGAGGAAGAATGGCAAAGCCTGTTCCTTCAGGAGACAACGCAGACCGCGTGGAGCATCCTGGAGCGGTTTGAGCAAAAGGAGTACCTGTCCATTTCGGACCGCCTGTTCCTTCTGCGGCTGGATGGGCAGCTTTGGCTCTGTGACAATCGGGAGAATCCCCAGATGGGTCAGCAGCTCTGGAGCATCTACCGACTGGTGCCGGAGGTGGAGCTGGGCGGTGCCCTGTGGGAATATGCACCGATGCTGGATTCCCGCGCTCCCTGCTTCACCTTCCGGGCTGAGGGGGTGGAAGAACGGTACATTCTGAGCTGCAGCGCCGGAGAAGCGGAAGTTCGGGAGGACGGCAGTCTGTGCTGGTATCCCGGCGGAGCGGACGGAGGCACTGCCGAGTCTGCCGTGATCCGCTTTGCGGCCTATGCCGGGGAAAGAAGCTGGCAGCCGACGCTGTATCTTGCTTCGCAGGAAGCGGAAGCGGGCCGCAGACTTTATACTGCGGAGATCGCAGGGGCGGATGCGGTGCTCACCACGGATGTGGAAACGGGGCATGCGGTGATCCTGTGTCGCAGCCCGGGTACGCAGAAATGATAAAAGCCGGAGGAATGGCCTGCATTCCTCCGGCTTTTTATGTACTTAATGGGTTTTGTAGTAGTCCTTCACATGGGCGTAGTAGTAATCCTTGATGATGTCGTTCCGGGCCTTCACTCTGGGATCGTCGGGCTTGCCGCCCACCATGGGGCCGTAGACAAAGCCGCCGCCGGGGGCGAAGGTGCTGACATATTCCTCCAGCGCTTCCCGGAGCATGTCTTCCGGCACCTCGGGACTGCCCAGAATGCCCTGATTGTCCCATGCGCCGCTGATGGCCAGCTTGCCCAGATACTTCTGCTTGATGCCCTTCAGGTCGTTCGTGATCTGGGCGGGGTTCCAGCCCCGGATGCCCAGATCGATCCAGTCGGGGATAAAGTCCTCGCAGCGTCCGCAGTCATGCCGTTCCAGCATGGCGCCGCTGTTGAGAGCCAGGTCGGCATGGAGCTTGTGCATGGGCTTGAAGAACTTCCGGTACATCTCGGGGGAGAAGAAGGGGGAGCGGTAGGCGCTGTCATCATCCATGATGGAGTAGATGTCGGGCTTGCACCACTTCAGCTGCTGCTTCATGACTTCCAGGTAGAATTCGGAGACGTATTCCAGCAGGGCTTTCACTTCTTCCGGCTCTTCGTAAAGGGCCAGCAGGGTGTTTTCAAAGCCCATGAAGCTCACCAGTGTGAGGAAATAGTCGCCGCCGTGGACTGCCAGGGTCTTGTTGGCCCGGTCCTTGTTCTCCAGCTGCTTCCTGTAATAGCCCTCCCAGTCGCGGCCGCTGAGGTCGGGGTTTTTGATGACATCCCGCCACTTGGTGATGTCGTCCAGCAAAATCTTGCCGGGGGTGGGCATGGCACCCCAGCCGTTGGCTTCACTGCCCACGTATTCCACGCCGTAAACCGTGTAGACGGGGCCGTTGGGGGCCATGACGGGGGTCAGCAGCTCATCTGCGATCATGTCGTTGGCAGGCTCGAACCCGGAGGGGACAAAGTCGGGGATCTCACCCCGGAGCATCATCAGATAATTCTCTTTGGGATTCAGACTCATGTTGCGCCTCCTGTCGTTTTTAGTTCAATATCGCCCTGTATGCCGATGCGGTCTCCCGCAACGGCCACGGCGCCGATGACGCCGCAAATTCCGCAGATCTCTCCCAGCGCGGCTTCGATGGCCTCCGGCTCCGTCACCAGATTGCCCAATCTGGTAGCTGCCGCGTCGGCCAGGGCGCAGTCATGGGCTACCACCAGCGCGGCATCCGCCCTGCCGAAGGACAGGGAGTGGCCCACCGTGCCGCTGGAGGTGCAGACGCCCAGACCGTCCTTTGGCGTGACGGCCACGGCCAGCAGGCCGGAGAGGGGGCTTTGGCCCGCATGGATGGCGATGAGGCGCTGTTTACTGCCGCAGAGAAAGATATCACCGCCGTTTTCCACGATGACCTCATCGCTGTACTGCAGCAGCTCCCGCCCCACGGCCTGCGCTACGGCGCCGGCTACGGCGGCCATGGGGCCCACAGAGGCGAGGATGCCGGCTTCCAGCATGCCGCGCACCAGAGGCACTTCCGTCCCGTGGATGCGCAGCGGTTCCAGCGAAGTGGCAAAGCGGGGGCGGTCGGCGATGGCGGCCTTCACCGCTGAGCGGGCCCGGAGGGCTGCTTCCAGTGCCTGGGCTTCCAGACTGCGGCGGGCGCCGATGTGCAGGTCCGTCTCCCCGGCACTTACCCGGAAATAGATCAGGTCCTTTCCTGCGTGCAGCGTCCGGTAGGAGCGGTCGGCATAGGGATCAAAGGGGGTCATTCGGCAAACTGCACGCTGATGGCGCCGGTGGGGCAGGCCTTCAGGCACATTTCGCAGACCACGCAGCGGTTGTTGTCAAACTGGAGCATGGCGCTTTCTTTGTCCAGAGTCAGGGCCTTCTGCACGCAGACAGCGGTGCAGGCGCCGCAGTGGACGCAGATCCGGTCATCCCAGTGAATGGCCCGGGACAGCACCCGGACAGCGATGCCCTCTTCTTCCGAGAAGGCCATCGCCTTCTGGATATCCTCCTCTTCGCCTGTTACATCCAGGACCATGCGGCCGCCCTTGTCGGGGCTGATATCGGCCTGCAGGATGGAAAAAACCAGATTGAAGCGGGTGGCATAGAGGTGGACAAAGGGCCTGCCCGTGTCACCCGGATGAAAGTTCAGCTGAATTTTAACAGAAGTAGCCATGTGTTTGCCTCCTATCAGGGTAAACGGCCTCAGACGCCGTCAGCGTCCCGCAGGACGTGCTTGACGGTGTCCAGCTGCAGCTTGGCGGAAGGCTCCGTCA
>JAZSQG010000381.1:0-12987 GCA_045537855.1 Oscillospiraceae bacterium | reverse complement strand
CAGCACATCCTCGCTGCTGCCGGTGCCTTCGCTGACAGCAGTGGTCATATCGGAAGCCACGGAGGCAATATTGCGCAGGAGCGCCTTATCCCGGACGATATCCACATAACGCATGACATTCGCCGCAGTGGGCGTCACGCTCATGAGTTCCACCAGATAAGCCTGGGAACTCTGGGGACGAAATACCCCCTGGAGCTTCATTTCATCCAGAACGGTCACAGCATCAATGGGCTTCGAGTAGTTGAACATGCTGCAGATCACTTCGTAGATGTTCCGGTTCAGCTCCGTATAAAAATCTTCCGGCTTCAGGGCCGAGATCACCTGTGCGGTGCAGCGGGAATCAATGAGGATGGAACCCAGCACCGCCTGTTCGGCCTCTGCGCTGTGGGGCATCTGCCGGCTGAACAGTTCGTCCATATGAGCCTCGTTTAGCCTTCCACCACCTGGAGGTGGATCTGTGCGCTGACCTCATAGCCCAGCTTGCACTTGAGGGTAAAGCTGCCGAAATTCTTGATGGGTTCGTCCACGATGATGCGGTTCTTTTCGATCTCGATCCGGAACTGTTCCTTCAGGGCGTCGGCCACTTCCTTGTTGGTGACGGCGCCGAAGAGTCTGCCGCCGGTGCCGCCCTTGGCCTTCACCTTCACCACGAGACTTTCCAGCTGCTTGGCATAGTCCAGCGCCTGCTGCTTTTCCCGGGCAGCCTGGGCAGCCTTCGCCGCTTCCTTAAGCTTCATGGCGTTCACATTATCCGCAGTAGCCTTCACGGCCAGATTCCTGGGCAGCAGATAGTTCCGGGCATAGCCCTCGGAAACCTCCACCATTTCGCCCTTCTTGCCCTGACCCTTAACGTCCTGATTCAGAATGACCTTCATATTGTTGCCTCCGTTCCCATATCGTTTTGCAGGAAGTCGTCAATTGCTGCACGCAGGTCGGTCGCCACTTCCTCCAGCGACTTGTCCCGGAGCTGTGCTCCGGCCGTGGAGCGGTTACCGCCGCCGCCCAGCCGTTCCAGGACCACCTGTACATTGATATCACCCAGCGAGCGGGCGGAGATATTCACCGTCTCGGACTCGCTGTAAATAACAAAGGATGTTTCAATACCGGAAATGTTGATGAGTTCGTCTGCCGCCTGGGATGCAACGATGCGGTCATGCCGCTCGTCACACACCGCGATGGCGATCTTTTCCCGGTAGACCCGGGCACTCTTGATGATGGAGTAGCGGGCTACCGTGCTTTCCAGATCATTCTGGAAGAGCTTTTTCACTTCCGCCGTATCCGAACCGCTGCGGCGCAGGAAGGCTGCCGCCTCGAAGGTGCGGCTTCCGGTACGCAGGGTGAAATTCTTGGTATCCAGCACGATGCCGGAAAGGATGGCGTCCGCCTCCTGCTTCAGGATGTCAGTGGGCTCCAGCAGATACTGCATCAGTTCCGCAGCCAGCTCACTGGCAGAGGAAGCATAGGGCTCGTGGAAGTTCAGGGCTGCGTTACTGATGTAATCTGCTGCCCGGCGGTGATGATCCACCACAGCCACCTTGTTGCAGCTTATCAGGAGATTTTCCGATTCCACCTGATCCGGGCGGTTGGTATCCACCACCACCAGCAGGGTCTTCCCGTCCGCAGCAAGGATGGCTTCCTGCTCGCTGATGAATACACCTTCGTATTCGGGTACGGTCTTGAGCCGGCTGATCATCTGCTTGCTGACATTCAGCTCCGGGTCAATGACGATATTGGCCTTCTTCCCCTTCTTACGGGCAATACAGCAGATGGCCGCACTGGCGCCCACGCTGTCCAGGTCGGCATACTTATGGCCCATGACAAGAATATTGGAGGCATCGGAAATGAGTTCCCCCAAAGCATTGGCCATCACGCGGGATTTCACCTTGGTATGCCGTTCAACCGCCTGGGTCTTGCCGCCGTAGAAGGAGAAATTCAGCCGGGTCTTGATGACCGCCTGGTCACCGCCCCGGGAAAGGGCCATTTCAATGCCCAACATGGCAAACTGGTAGCCTTCCTCCAGCGTATCCGCGCCCCGACCGATGCCGATGCTCACCGTGGCGGCGATGCCCGCCGGATTCTGCAGTTCCCGAACCGCGTCCAGCAGAGAAAAGCGGTTATCGATATAATGCTGCATATAGCGTTCTTCAAAAATGAAGATGTAGCGATCCCGGTCATAGTGGCAAAGATAGCCGTGGGGAGGCTGGCACCACTCGCCGATCTTTTCATCGATCAGGGACAGCAAATTGTTCTTGGCCGTCTCCGTCAGGCTTTTGAACAGCTCATCGTAGTTATCCAGCATGATCACGGAAACCACGGGACGGGAGAACTGATACTCCTCGGCGATACGGGCATACTCGGTGACATCGAAGAAGTAAGTCATGCCCCAGAAGCCCTCGGCACTGAAGCGCTCGTCAATGCGGAGAAGATTTCCGTAGACCCGATACTTCCGGTCTCCAATGCTCATGAGTTCCGGCGCCATATTCTGCCCGTCGGAAAGCCACTTCATGGAAAAATCATTCGTCAGTTCAGCGACGCTGATCTCAAAGAAATGTTCCCGTTCCCCGGTGATCTCAAGAAATGCATCGTTGGACCAGAGAACGCTGCCGTCCTTCAGGTTGAAGATCAGCATGGGCAGGGGCATATTCAGAATCGTCGTGGTACTGCCATCATCGGATGCCTGCACGGAGGAAGCGATATAGCGCAGGACCTGCTGCTTCTGCCGCTTGCTCATGGCGTTTGTATAGAGCAGGAGCAGCACAACGATGATGATCTCGCCCAGAGCGAGCCACCAGCAGCGCAACAACAGAGCCGCCAGCACAAACACTACGATGATTGCAAAATACAGCCGCATAGACGGCCGCAGCAGGCGCAGGATGCCGTTTTTTCGTTTCACGGCGACACCTCCCTTAATCGTTTTATTATACCAGAGCTGAAACATAAAAACAACCGATATTCCATTTTCAGATCACATTTCGGTACAAAACAAGTTGCATTTTCGTAAATTTGTGCCTGAAAGCCTGTCTTGACATACCTTTACGCATTTGTTAAATTCGAACTTGACGGGAGGTGACAGCCGTGAAGCTGCAATTTGATACCGCCAGACCCTATGCCCTGGCTCTGGAGGGCGGCGGCGCCAAAGGCGCATACCAGATCGGTGCGTGGCGCGCTCTTAAGGAAGCGGGCATCACGGTCAATGCCGTATCCGGCACCAGCGTAGGTGCCCTGAACGGGGCGCTGATTGCCATGGGCGACCTGAAAAAGGCCGAAGAAATCTGGAAGAACATCCGTTACAGTCAGGTCATGAATGTGGATGACGAAGTCATGCGCAGTCTGATGGAGGGCGACCTGCGGAAGCTCAACCTTCATGATACCGCCGAAGTATTGGCAGATGCGCTGAAAAACCGCGGCTTTGATGTGACGCCCCTGTTTACCTGGATGCAGGAACAAGTGGACGAAGCGCTCATCCGCGCTTCGGAAACAGAGCTTTATATCGTTACTTTCTCTCTCAGTGACAAGCGCGTCCTGGAACTTCGGGCCAGTGACCTGCCGGAGGGCAAGATCTGCGAAATGCTCCTTGCCAGCGCCTATCTGCCGGTGTTCCGCAACGAGCGGCTCAGCGGTAAGCGCTATACGGACGGCGGCATAGCCGATGCGCTGCCCCTCCACGCCCTCATCGATAACGGCTATCAGGATATCATCGCCGTGCGTCTTTACGGCTACGGCCTGCAGCGCCCGGTCCGCATCCCTTCCGGTACCAGAGTCCACATGATCCTCCCAAGCATCGACCTGGGAAACCTGCTGGACTTTCGGCCGGAACAGAGCCAGCGCTACCTTACTGCCGGTTACTTCGATACCCAGCGCCTGCTGTACGGTCTGAAGGGAAAGCACTGGTATATTGACGCCGTTTTGTCCGAAGACGTGGCCCTGGACGTCATCCTGCATCATCTGCAGGCATTCTACCGGGCAGCCGGGAAAACGCCCAGCCTCCGCTGTATCCACGAGCAGCTGCTTCCCGCTTTGGCACGGCGGCTGGACGCAAGAAAGGGCGATTACCGGGACCTGCTCATCGCCCTGCTGGAATCTGCTGCCGGTGAAGCTGCGCTGGACCGCTGGCAGATCTACACCGAATCCCGGATGATCCGAAAGCTGCCGGAATTCTTCCCTGCTCCGGAAGTCCGGGACGTGCTCCTGAACCATCGGAGTTTGAAGAATTGAGCATCAAAACCCCGCCACAGCCGTGGCGGGGTTTCATATGTTCATTCGCAGTATTTCACCAGCTGCATCCAGTGGTCAGCGCCGTCGCTCAGTTCCCGGTAAGTACGCACCACCCGATACTTGAAATCGGAATGCTCGATAAGCCGGAAGACAGGTGCCAGAATATCCACCGCCTCGGTCTCATTGGTCCAGAGTTCGATGCAGCCCGCCAGCACGAAATTCACAAAGGCAGCGGTAAAGCTGAGGCCGCAAAGCGCTTTCAGGCCGTCATCGGAGCCGCCTACATGGGGGAAATTGTTGTAGAACATGTGGTTCTGCACCAGACGCAGGAGCTGCACATCCCAGTGGGGCAGAATCTTCCGCAGTCTGGCCTGACCTGCCCGGTAGCGGCGCAGCATTTCTTCCGCCTGTTCATCGCTGATGCTCTGATGGGGCCGCAGATCCCCGTAATATTCCAGGGCAGCGATGCACAGGGGGCCTGCCACCCGGTTTTTACCGGAAAACTGCCGCAGGGCGGCGTGGAGCATACGCACCGGCGCAAGACCGCCGCTTTCTTCCCAGCGGGTATCAAAAAGTTCTTCCCCAAGGGCGGAAAACTTCCCGCCGAGGGTCAGCCCGTCCCGGGCCATGATTTCCAGAGCCTTCAGGCAGCGTGCATAATACGCGTCCTTCATGTCCACCCGGAAACGGGCCTCGTCTTCCATTTCCGTTTCCACAAAGCCAAGAGGCGCCCTGCCTTCCATGAGCTTCTCCGTCACGCCTTCGCAGCTGGCAGAACAGGCAAGCTCATTGACTTCCCCCAGCTTTCTGGGGTTGCGGGGATACAGGCGGCACACATCCGGCAGCTCCCGTTCCCCCATGGTACGGTGCAGGTCGCAGAGCCCGTCGGTGCGCAGGAGAAGGCAGTTGTCTGCCTTATCATGGATCATGTAGCCAAAGGTCTCTTCCTTGCCGCCGGGCCACACATTCACGGCAGCATCCAGCTTTTTGCGAAATTCCGGGCTGCAGTCCATGCTGCCCAGGCGCTGATACTCTGCCTTGGTGATGGTCACGGCCCAGCCGTGGCAGCAGGTAGCCCGGCAGTCGCCGCACTTGCAGGCAAACGAAGGATAATAATCAGGAACAAAGTATTTCAAGTCAGCCTCCGCATTTCTGCCGCTCGTAGCAGTCGTTTTCCAAAGAGCAGCCGCCGCACTTGGTGCAGCCTTCCTGCTTCGTATAATCCAGTTTGTATTTGTGGAGCAGCGTTCCCAGATACTCGCTCATCTCGATGAGTTCTTCCGGCACACAGCGCTTGAAGCCGTAAAGCTCGCAGTTATCCATGGGACGGAAGGGCATGATCGTGGGGAACACGCCTTCGGAAGCCATGATCTCGCACTCCTTCATGATGTCTTCCTTGGGCTGGATGCCGCCGATCAGCACGCTGGACACCATGCCCCAGCCGAAAATTTCCACCGCCTTGCGGAAGGCCGTGTGATAATGCTCGTAGGTGATGCGGCTCTTCCCGGGACAAATGCGCCGACGCAGGGCAGGGTCGGCGATTTCCAGATTCATAATGGCCACGCTGATGCCCGCTTCCTTCATTTCCTGCAGCTTGTTCAGATCGCTGGGAGGCGCAAATTCCACGGTAATGTTGCAGTCGGAAAACACACGGATGCGTCGGGCCAGCTCGATCCAGTAATCGGCCATCCAGTCGGGATTCCGGTAAGTACCGCCGCTGAAATTCAGCATATAATCCTTCGGCACCTGCGCCATCAGCTTTTTAAGCCCGTCGCAAAGCACATCCAGGTCCATGGGCGCATCGGCAGCCGCCTCCAGCGAGCAGAACTGGCACTTGCTCCCCGGCTCATCATAGCAGCAGGTGGTGCTGGGCCAGATGTTGATGCAGCCTTCGCTGTGCAGCCGCGCCATGTCATCCAGTGCCGTACCGGTTTGGGGCAGCTGGGGGAAGAAGGTGATGGGCTCGTCCCAACCGTCGCCCACCACGCGGTACTCCCCGTCCCGCTTTACCAGCACATAGGGGGAAACGGCGGAAAACTCCTCAGCCACGCTGATGTTGATGTTTGCATTGCGCAGCCGCAGATTCACCGCGTGGATGAAGCCCTTATCAAAAAAGTGAGGAAATTCCGATTCCAGTTGTTTCGCCGTTTCCGGCTCCACGGTAGCGCCCAGACAAAGCAGTCCGGCTTTCAGCGCAACAATATTTTCTTTCATAAATACCCCATTTCGCCTTTTCAGACAGTTTTTAATATCATTTCCACCGGAGAGCAGTCCTTCCCGTAATCCGGGCAGCTGAGACACTCCTGCAGCAGCGCCGTTCCGCCGCTCTCAAAGCCGCCGATGGCCAGGAAAAAAGCAGGTGTTCTCGCTGCCAAATATACTTCCTCCGCTCCCTGTTCGCGGCACCATTGCAGGCAGGCCTCCGTGAGCTTTCGTCCCAGACCGGCGCCGCGCAGCCCCGGCAGCACGGCAATATAATCCAGAACGTAACGCCCGAAGCGCCAGGATACACTGGCCGCTCCCAGAAGCTGCTCCCCTTCCCAGGCGCCCACGGAGAACACGGCACCGTTTTCCTTTACCCAGTCAACTGTGATCTCCAGATGGGCGGAGCGGTAAAGCTCCGTAAAACGCCCATGGTCCGGCTCCGGGCGGAGCAGGTAATCAAACTTCATACGCCGGCATTCCGACGGAAGATCTCTTCCATTTCGCCGCCGCTGCGCAGGGATTCGGCAATTCCGCTGAGCAGCTCCGCAGAGCGCTCACGCACAAACTTCACTTCGGGATTGGAGCCCGGATCAATGCCCATCATGCGGGAATACACAAAGGTCACATCGCTGAACAGCTGACCCAGCACAGCAGAATGCTCCATGCTCAGTTCCCCCCGGACTTCCAGCAGCATGGAGGGCATCACTTCCCCGAAGCGCAGGTAGTTTGCCAGAGAAAGCACCACTTCCTCATCCCCCAGCCGCAGACCCGCATGCCGTTCGTCCACCGGGTCGATGGCATGGGATACCAGCGGATGGCTGAAATCGGCTCGCATGTCGCTGCGCAGGAGGAAGAGGCCCAGCTTGGTCCTGCGGTTGCCCAGGACGCCTTCCAGATTCATATGGCTGTCCCGGGGCAGTCCGAAGAAGCGGGAGACCAGCAGGTCGTTTCCGTTCTTGTTGACGCCCTCGTTCCAGAACTGGATGAATTCGTCCGCCAGCAGGCCCAGCGTATCGTCCCCGCAGCCCAGATAAATGAAATCGGTTCCCCGTTCCTTCTGGAAAGCCAGAATAAAGCGGGCCATCACATAGGGCAGAGAATCCACATCCCCCAAATCAAAGACCCGTGTCGCCTCGCTGATGAGCTGCCAGTAGCGGTCGGTATCCATTCCGGCGGCCAGCATGGGGGCCAAAAGGATGGGGGTTTTGTTTCTGCCGTATCGGCCGGAAATGTTGTCCGGCATGCTCAGCACCAGATTCCCGTCCCGCTGGGCAAGCTTCTTCAGACCGCCGCCGTTGGAAAAGACGATGCGGCGGCAGCTGCGGGAGGTATATTCATGAAGCTTGATGGTTTCTTCCGTCACGCTGCTGCGGCTGAACTCTATGAACAGGGTGTTTTCTTCCGTGGCATCCGCAGGCAGCTTTTTCAGCTTCAGAGGAGAGTTGATGATGATCCAGTCCAGCTTCCGATTTTCATCCGCATTGTTCAGCGCCGCCATGTAATGGCAGAACTGCTCATTGGCGCCGATGCCGGTGGTCACCAGATAGCGAGGTCCGCGCTCCCCAAAGAGACGCAGGATCTCTTCCCGGATCACGGGCGCAGTGTTTTCCATGAAGTCGCGATAATAGTCCTCCACGCCCTCCCGGTAGAGCTTCACAAAGGGGTCTTCTCCGATGCTGTCGGCAATCTGTCGGGAAAGGCCGGAAAGGCTTTCGTGCAGGGCGGCAGGAAGCCGTACACTGCCGGAGACATCCGGCACGGAATAGAAGCGGAAGAGCTTCTCAAAAGGCTTGAGTCCCTCCTGCTTCCCTGCCAGGGGCGCACCTGCGGCTTCCCCGGCATCCCGGGTTTCCGCCATGCCACGTCGGGCCATCAGCTGGCCGAAGCCCAGCTCACGCAGGTCGTTTTCCACGTCACCGGGGCTCATGCGAAAGACTTCCGCAAGGGCGTTGACCAGCTCGTCTGCCTGCAGGGCCGTCTTCAATGCTCCGGTGATCTGGCCAGGGTCCACAGCCTTCTCGGGATGGCGGGAAATGAGATTATCGGTAAAATCAGAAAAGAATTTTTCGGGCATATTTAACCTCCGGGTATACCAACGGTCTGAAATATCACATCGATTCATTTTATTATAACACAGTACTTCCGTGAAAAAAACAGTATTTCTCCTGTATTTTTCCTCTCCGGCACTATTTTCTCTGCGTCTTGACGCTGCAGAAAAGCCGTGGTACAGTCTAGCAAAGAAAAGGAGGCGCTTATGGAACGTCCTTATGCCAAACTCACCATCAACAAAAAAGCGGAGACGCTTCTTCGCTCCGGCCACCCCTGGGTCTACGGGGAAGAAGTCATCTCCTGCGAGGGCAGCTACAGCGGCGGCGACATCGTGGACGTCTGTTCCCAGAAGGGCCGCTGGCTGGGCGCGGGTATCGTCAACGATACTTCAAAGATTCGGGTCCGCCTTCTTTCCCGCAATACCAACGACCGCTTCGACCGGGACTTTTTTGCCCGGCGCATCCGCTATGCGCTGGAATACCGCAGAACGGTCATGGGCGATGATTTTTCCTGCTGCCGCCTGATCTTCGGAGAAGCGGATCAGTTCCCCGGCCTCACGGTGGATCGCTTTGAAGATATTCTTGTGATCGAGGTGCTTTCTCTGGGTATGGCCCAGCGCAGGGATCTGATCTGCCAGCTTCTGGTGGAAGAGCTGCAGAAGCTGGGGGTGCGCATCCGCGCCATTTATGAACGCAGCGACAGCGCCCTTCGCGCCAAAGAGGGCCTGGACAGCATCACCGGCCACATCAAGCTGGTGGGGCTGGACACTGCTACAAACGGTCACGTTACCATCCGGGAAAACGGAATCCTTTATGATGTGGATTATTTCAAGGGCCAGAAAACCGGCTTTTTCCTGGATCAGAAATATAACCGTCAGGCTGCAGCACGGCTGGCGCCCGGCAAGCGGGTGCTGGACTGCTTCACCCACACCGGCGCCTTTGCCCTCAACTGCGCCAAAGCAGGCGCAGCCCATGTAAGCGCCGTGGATGTTTCCGCCGACGCCATCGCCCAGGCACGGCACAACGCCGAGCTCAACGGCCTGCAGGGCAACACGGAATTCCTGCAGGCAGACGTATTCCAGCTTCTCACGGAAGCATCCGGCCGCAGCAGCAGCTGGGACTATATCATCCTGGACCCGCCTGCTTTCACCAAAAGCAGTGCCACCGTCAATGCAGCCTATCGCGGTTATAAAGAGATCAACCGCCGGGCCATGCAGCTGCTGCCCCGGGGCGGCTATCTGGCCACCTGCTCCTGCTCCCATTTCATGAATGCCCAGCGTTTCGAAGCCATGCTCCGGGATGCTGCCTCTGATGCCCAGGTCACGCTCCGGCAGATCGAAATGCGCCAGCAGTCCCCGGATCACCCCATCGCCTGGGGCATCCCCGAAACAGATTATTTGAAGTTTTACCTCTTTCAGGTGGTCTGATCCCTGCTCTGTACCCAATTTTCCCGAATCCAGCTCTGTGCAAAGGCCGCAAAGGCAGCAGCCGCAGGGCTGGATTTTCCTTGTTCCGTCAGAGCAATGCCGATGGTTCGGAATGCCTGGGGCTCCAGTTCCATGGTGCAGACATCCGCTTTCTCCCCTTTCAGCAGCAATTCCGGAACAATACTCATTCCGAGACCGCTTTCCACCATTGCGAGAATTGCATAATCATCCTTGGTGGAAAAACGGATATTGGGCTTTACGCCCTGGCTTTCCAGATAGCGTCGTGCATCATGGTCCGATGCGGCCAGAAGACTGATAAAGTCTTCCCTTCCCACCTGCTCCACCGGAAAACGCTCCCTGTGCGCCATAGGGTGATCCCTGGGCAGCACGGCCAGCAACCGATCCTGATACAAGGGGATACAGCTGCAGGCCCCGTCAAAGGGAAGATTCACAAAACCGACCCCTGCACTCCCGTCCGCCAACCACTGGGCCACATCGTGATAATCGCCGGTATTCAGGCGCAGACTCACATTGGGATACATTTTTCCAAACTCCCGCAGAATCGCAGGAAGCCAGTGAACCGCAACACTGGAAAAGGATGCAACCACCACTTCTCCGGTTTCACCGCCCCGTAGTCTCTCAACCAAAGCTTCCAGCTTTCGCTCATGCTCCAGAATCGCTTCCATCTCCGGCAGCAGCAATTCCCCTTCCGCAGTAAGACGGATCCCGCTGCGGCTGCGCTTCATAAGCTTCAGACCCAATTCTTCCTCAAGTCCGCTTACCATCTGACTTACTGCCGACTGAGAACAGCCCAGAGCTTCCGCCGCCTGCGTGAAGCTTCCGCTGCGGATGGCCTGCACAAAAAATCTGATTCGTTTGGTATTCATAATTTCTCCCGGGAAAATTACAAAAAGACTTGCAAAATGGATATTTATCCTTTATAATCGCCTCATATCAAGGTTCGCTTATATTATACATAAGCTTTCCTTATTTGTCAACGGAGGTCAAACCATGAACACAACAGAATTGATCGTATTTATCATTTATCTCGCCTGCATGCTTGGAATTGGTCTGTTTTTCTTCTTTAAGGGAAAGGATAAAGGTGAAAAGGGCTACTTCCTCGGCGGCCGTGAAATGAAAGGTTTTGTAGCTGCACTTTCCGCAGGTGCTTCGGATATGAGTTCCTGGGTACTTATGGGTCTTCCCGGCGCGCTGTATCTCAGCGGTCTTGTTGAGATTTGGACCGCAGTCGGCCTTGCTGTCGGTCAGGCACTCAGCTGGCTTCTGATCTCTCAGCGGCTGCGCAGATTCTCCATCGCCGCGAATGACTCAATTACCATTCCTCAGTATCTGACCAACCGTTTCCTCAGCAGCAACAAAGCCCTGCAGATCCTCTGCGCCGTGATTTTCCTCATTGCCTATGCGGTCTATGCGGCCAGCAGCATCAAGGCCTGCGGCACGCTCTTCAACACGGTGATCGGCATCAATCCCACCGTTGCCATGTTCCTGGCTGCTGTGATCATTGTTTCCTACACGTTCCTCGGCGGTTTCAACGCCGTTTGCTGGACTGACTTTTTCCAGGGCATGCTGATGCTGCTTGCACTCATCGCCGCCCCGATCATTGCAGTTGCGGTCATGAACGCCCAGGGCGGATACGATGCAGTTTATGCTGCGGGATACTGGAGCACCGTCGGCGGTGCCAGCGGCTGGAAGGCTGTCTGCGGCGTCCTTTCCGGTCTCGCCTGGGGTCTCGGCTACTTCGGCATGCCCCACATCATCATTCGCTACATGTCCATTAAAAACCGCAAGGAATGCCGCCGCAGCGGTTTCATCGGCAGTTCCTGGACCGCGCTGATCCTCCTCTTCTCCGTCATCACCGGCATCGTCGGATATCGGTATCTTGGTGCCGGTCTGGACAACAACGAACTGGTCTTTGTCCACATGGTGCGCAGACTCTTCCCCGGTGTGATTTCCGGTATCCTCCTCTCCGCCATCCTGGCCGCGGCCATGAGCACCTGCGACTCTCAGCTTCTGGCCTCTGCTTCCGCTTTTGCCAGCGACGTGTATAAGCCGGTGATTCGCAAAGGCAATGCAAATGACAAGGAAATGCTCTGGGTAGGCCGCATCGTGGTTCTTGTGATCTCGGTCGTTGCCCTTCTCATCGCCCTCTTCGACAACAAGGGAACCATCATGAGTCTGGTCTCCAACGCATGGGGCATCTTCGGTGCAGCTTTCGGCCCGGTCATCATCCTGTCCCTCTACTGGCGCCGCTTCAACTTCCAGGGAGCCATCGCTGCCATCGTGGTCGGGGCTGCCGCGGACCTGATCTGGCTCTATGCCATCAAACCCAGCACCGGCCTCTACGAACTCCTTCCCGCTTTCATCCTCAGTATTGTTGCAGGTGTAATCGTTTCTCTTGCGACCAAGGCTCCCTCCAAGGAAGTTCTGGATTTCTTCGATGAAGCCAGCACTAACCTGGAGCTGTGAAGTAATATAGCTATTTTCCATAAAGGGCGCTGCAGCTTCAGCGCCCTTTATTTTTCGCACTGACTTATCAACCCACGCAAAGATACGACAAAGGAGGCGCTTGCATCATTGCAAGCACCTCCTGATTTTTCTTTGCCGACCAACGCAGAGACTGCCTTTCTGCCACGAGCAAGGCTGTAAGGGAAAATTTCGTCAGCAGCAACTGAAAGTGCTGCCATACGCCCCGTTTCAGAACAGAGTCCGAACAGATATTGATGCCGTTTTTCCCGTACCCGCTTAACTCAAAAATACAGGCAATGAACATGCTCCGCATCCGGCATTTCTCTTATGCCTGTGCTCTCCATCCACTATATCGTCCCCGACAATGCCCGCAAGACCAGCGTGGACGGCCTGTATGCCGCCGGTGATGTCTGCGTCAAGCAGCTGCGCCAGGTGGTAACGGCTGTGGGCGACGGTGCAACCGCTGCCACGGAGCTGGAAAAGCATGCCGCCGCTATGCACCGGAAAACCGGCCTGTATCCCGAAAAACCGAAGGCTGAACCGAAGCAGGAAGCTCCTGCGACTGCAGCACCGGCAGGCAGCAGCACTCTCTTTGATGGGGATAT
>JAZSQG010000205.1:0-13659 GCA_045537855.1 Oscillospiraceae bacterium | reverse complement strand
CGGAGCACGGCGGGGAAGCGGGGCAGGGGCTGGTATCTGGCTTCGTCACCCCGCAGGGCGTACATAACATCAAACTCCAGCTCCGCAGCAACGGCGATGCCGCCGATGCCGTAAGCCTTGCTCACATTGGGATGCAGCTGGCCGAAGACACCCAGACAGCTGCCGTCCGCCGCCAGAACTTTGGCGCAGCGGCCGGGATGGAAGGCGAAATGGCCGCTTTCCGCCTCGAAGACCGCGCCGTCGATGCGCATGGCATGGAGGATGGCCTCCACGCAGCCCTTCAGGGTGTAGAAATCGGCGTCTTCGCCGTAGGCGCCCAGCACCAGCATTTTCTTCTCCTGGGCCAGCTTTTCGCCCTCCTGCCGGAGGTAGACCTTGCTGAGCTCGCAGATGCGGGCATTCTTCACCCGATGGCTGGCGTTGACGGAAAGGCACTTGAACAGGGAGGGGAGCATGGTAGTGCGCATGATGGCGCTGTCCTCGCCCAGAGGATTCAGAATGGTGAAGGAATCCCGCAGGGGATGATCCTTGGGCATGCCGCTCTGATCGTTGTCGGACTGGCCCATGAAGGAGTAGGTGAGGATCTCGTGATAGCCCAGATCCCGGCAGAGGCGGCGGATATCCCGCTCCAGCTGCTGCTTGTCGCTGAGGCCGCCCTCCGCAGTAACGCCCTTGAAGGTGGTAGCTTCGATCTTGTCATAGCCGTAGAAGCGGGCCACTTCCTCCGCCACGTCGCTGTAATGCTGCACATCGCCGCGCCAGGAGGGAACGGTCATCACATCGCCTTCGAAGGTGAAACCCAGGGCTTCCAGGGTGCTGACCATGAAGCCCTTGTCCGCTTCAATGCCCAGCAGACGGTTGATCTTTTCGGGGACCAGCTCCAGCTTCGTGGGGTTGGAGTCCCGGGCGATGACGTCGATGATGCCGTCCACCACTTCGCCGGCGCCCAGCAGCTCAACCAGCTCACAGGCGCGGTTCACGGCGGGGAGGGTGCCCAGGGGGTCCAGACCCTTTTCAAAGCGGGAGGAAGCGTCGGTACGCATGCCCAGGGCAAGGCCGGTTCTGCGGATGCAGGTGCCGTTGAAGTTGGCGGATTCGAAGACCACGGAGGCGGTCTCCTCGGTGATCTCGCTGTTCATGCCGCCCATGATGCCCGCCAGACCGATGGCCTTGCTCTCGTCGGCGATGACCAGCATGTCCGGGGTCAGGGCGCGGGGGCTGCCGTCCAGCGTGGCCATTTCTTCCCCGGGCAGGGCATTGCGGACGATGATGTGGCTGCCGGAAATGCAGCGGTAGTCAAAGGAATGCATAGGCTGGCCGTATTCCAGCATGACATAGTTGGTGATGTCCACAATGTTGTTGATAGGGCGGATGCCGCTGGCACGGAGGCGGCGGCGCATCCACTCGGGAGAGGGTGCGATCTTCACGTTTTTCACAAAACGGGCGGTGTAGCGGGGGCAGAGGGCGGGATTGTCGATATCCACGTCCAGATAGTTGAGGATGTTGTCGCCGCTGCCCTTCACTTCCGGCTCCGCCAGCTTCAGCGGGGTGCCGAAGGTGACCGCAGCTTCCCGGGCGAGACCCCGGACACTGAGGCAGTCGGGCCGGTTGTTGGTGATCTCAAAATCCACCACGCTGTCCCGCAGGCCCACCACATCCCGGATGTCCTGACCCACGCTACAGGCTTCCTGCAGGATGAAGATGCCGTCGCTGATGGCGTAGGGATAATCATTGACGGTGAGACCCAGTTCGCTGAGGGAGCAGAGCATGCCCTCGCTCTTCAGGCCGCGGAGCTTGCCCTTTTCAATCTTCACGCCGCCGGGCAGGGTGGACTTGTGCAGTGCTGCGGGGACCAGGTCGCCCTGCTGCACATTCTGGGCGCCGGTGATGATCTGAACGGGGGCTTCCTTGCCCACGTCCACCTGGCAGACCCACAGATGGTCGCTGTCGGGATGGCGGCTGATCTCCACCACCTTGCCGACCACCACGTTTTTGATCTCTTCGCCCAGAACCTCCACGCCCTCCACCTTGGAGCCGGACATGGTCATTGCGTCGCAGAATTCCTTATCGGAAACGTTCACTTCCGTGAACTCGGAAAGCCAATTCCTGGATAATTTCATAGAAACCTCCCCTGGCCGCCATGCGGCCGGTCATTCGTATTTGTTCTCAGCCGAACTGCCGCAGGAAACGCACGTCGTTTTCGAAAAGCAGACGCAGGTCGCTGATGTTGAAGCGGCGCATGGCCAGACGTTCCAGACCAACGCCGAAGGCGAAGCCGCTGTATTCCTCGGGGTCGATGCCGCAGCCGGCCAGCACCCGGGGATGCACCATGCCGGCGCCCAGCACTTCGATCCAGCCCTCGCCCTTGCAGACGCGGCAGCCCTCGCCGTGGCACTCGAAGCACTGAATGTCCACTTCGCAGCTGGGTTCGGTGAAGGGGAAGTGGTGGGGGCGGAAGCGGGTGACGGTCTCGGGGCCGTAAAGCCGCTTGAGCATCACGTTCAGCGCGCCCTTCAGGTCGCCCATGGTAATACCCTTGTCCACCACGAGACCTTCCATCTGGTGGAACATGGGGGAGTGGGTGGCGTCGATCTCGTCCTTGCGGTAGACGCGGCCGGGAGAGATGATGCGGATGGGGGGCTTCTGCTGCTCCATGACCCGCACCTGCACGGGGCTGGTCTGGCAGCGGAGGTGGACGCTTTCGTCCTCGGTGATATAGAAAGTATCGGTCCATTCCCGGACGGTATGGCCTTCGGGAATGTTCAGCTTGTCAAAATCGTAAACGGAGAGCTCCACTTCGGGGCCTTCGGCCACCTGATAGCCCATGCCCACGAAAATGTCCACGCACTCGTCCCAGACGATCTGCAGGGGGTGCTTGCTGCCCACTTCCACGGTCTTGCCGGGAATGGTCACGTCCAGGGCTTCCTCCCGAAGCTTCTTCTCCAGGATGGCGTCTTCCAGAACCTTGCTCCGGCGGCTGACAGCCTCCTCGAGCATGGCACGGATCTCGTTGGCCAGCTGACCCACCAGGGGGCGTTCTTCGGCACTGAGGCCGCCCAGCTGCTTCAGAACGGCACTGAGGCTGCCCTTCTTGCCCAGATACTGTACCCGCAGCGCGTCCAGCGCGGCAGGGTCCGCCGCAGCCTCGATGGCTGCCAGAGATTCTGCGCGGATCTCCTCCAGCTTGTTTTTCATGTGTATCCTCCCAAATCGTAATCGCGTTTTCATCGGGTGATGCGGGCAACAAAAAATCCGCCCACAGGGACGGCCGGGTACAATGCCCGGGCGGCCTTGCTATGGGACGGAGTGCTCCGCGGTACCACCCATATTCGCTCCTCCCGAAGGAGGGAGCGCACTTTTGGAAAACTGCCATTTTCCCGGCCTGTAACGGGGCCACCCGTCGGTCATTACACCGCAGCTCCCGGGCGAACCAAGCGGGCCGCAGATAAGGTGCTTGCAGCAGATGCACCCCTCTCTGAAACTGCGGCGGGCGCTATTTTCCCGTTCTCAGCCATTTTTGCCACTATAACACGAATGAATTGATATTGCAATCATGATTTTAATCAATTATACTGAAAGGACCACAAAAAACGGAGCGGATTTCATGAAAACTTATCACGATACCTTTGTAGAGCAGCTGGTGCGTCGGCAGCGTCCCGGCGGGGAAGCCCTGTTCAAGTGCGGCGCGGTCTTTCTGGGCCTGATCCTCATTGCAGCGGCCTTTCTCTTCCTTCGGTCCTTCTTCCCGGTTTGTTTCGCCATTGTGGTGATCCTGGAGTTCTTTGCCTTTGTCTACACCGTGAAGGAGTATGAATACTCCTTTATCAACGGCGATGTGGATATCGACATGATCCAGGGCAAGCGCCGGCGCAAGACCGTCCTCAGCGTTTCCTGCCGAGAGATCAGCCGTATGGCCCCGGTGATGGAGTCTGCGGGCGCCCTGAGCGAACAGTACGGGCGGATACTGGATGCGTCGGAGAGCAGCAAGGCCCCCGACCGCTGGTATTTCACCGTTGAGGGGCAGGACGGCCGGCGGGAGCTGGTGTACCTGAACCCCAACGAGAGACTGCTCAAGGCCTTCAAGGAATATCTGGGCAGAAAGATGGACTATACGCCCCCGGCGGAGCATAAGGATACAGCAGAATAACGGCGGACAAGGCATTGCCCTCCGCCGGGAAATGCGGAGGGCAATGCCTTTTGAAACGTCTGATCCTGTTGTGTCTGAGCCTTGCTGTGCTGCTTTGCGGCTGTGCCGCCGCGGGGAACCGGGAGAAGGAGGAATTCCTCCGCCTGCGTACGGAGCTGATCGCCCGGGAGGAAGTGTCCCTTCGGGCGGAGCTCACCGCCGATTACGGCGAGCGGGTCTATACCTATGTGCTGGAATACCGGGGCAGCGGCAGCCGGGGTACCCTCCGGGTGGAGGAGCCTGCGGAGATCCGGGGCGTGGAAGCCCTGCTGGAAGACGGGCGCGTTACCCTGCAGTATGACGGGGCGGTGCTGGATACCGGCGCCATCGCCGGAAATCTCAGCCCCCTGCAGCTGTTTCCTCTGCTGGTGCAGACCTGGAAAAGCGGAAGCGTGCGGGAATGCTGGCGGGAGAGCCTGGACGGGGCCGACTGCCTTGCCGTCCTTTTTGACCTGACCGAGGCAGGTGAGGATACGCTCCTTTGCCGCAGCTGGTTTTCCCGGGACAGCCTGCAGCCTCTGCAGGCGGAGCTTGAGGCGGACGGAAGAACGCTGCTGCGCTGCCGCTTCCTTCCGGAGACGCCGGACGCGCGATGAAAAAAGATTGCCCCGCTGCCGCCTGTCAGGTATAATGGCAGACAGCCCGTGGAAGAATCTGATTGCCGGACATAGAATGGTGCGGCAATCCTTTTCAAGCGGAGTGTGAATGTCAGTGTATAACAGCATCAGGCGGGGAGACATCTATTACGCGGACCTGAGCCCTGTGGTGGGCAGTGAACAGGGAGGGATGCGGCCTGTACTTATTGTGCAGAACGATGTGGGCAACCGATACAGCCCCACGGTCATTGCAGCCGCCATCACCTCTCAGACCGGGAAGGCGAGACTGCCGACCCACATTTCCCTGGGCGGGCGCAGCTGCGGGCTCACCAGGGACTCCGTGATCCTGCTGGAGCAGATCCGGACCATCGACAAGCAGCGCCTCCGGGAGCGGATGGGCAAGGTGGATGACGAACTGATGAACCGTGTGGATAACGCCATTGCCGTCAGCTTCGGTCTGGGCAATCAGGAGGGAAGCACCACCTGAAAGCCCGGTGTGCGGGCTACGAACGGGAGACAGAGATATGAAAAAAGCAATGAAAATTGCGCTGATCGCGGTGCTGGCGCTGGTTTTGGTATGCGGCGCGGCTCTCCTCAGCGCGGGCGCTCAGGGCACCGCCCCCGGCACGGAGGAAGATCCTCTGGTGACCCTGAGCTACATCAATGACGTGTTTACCGGCTATCTCACCGAACTGTTCCGGGGCGACCTGGAGGAGCAGACGGCGGAGCTGGAGGCTGCTCTGGAAGAGCGGGTGGCGGAGCTGGAAGCGGAAAGCGAAGCCGCCATGGACCTGGAAGCCAGAAGCACTTATGAAGTGGTGGCTCTGGAAGACGGGCAGAAGCTCATCTGCAGCCGGGGCACGGAACTGATGCTCCGGGTGGGGAAAGCCCTGGTCGCGGCTGCGGACAGCCCGGGTCTGGTGGATACCAGCACCACGGAAAATCTGGAAAACGGGGAATACCTCGTTAAGAACCACATGTACATGGTCACCATCAACGAGCACGGCATCCGGGCCGAAGGTCATGTCAAGGTGGTGGTGCGGGGCGAATACAGCATTTCCTGATACAAAAGAACGGACGCGGAGAATTCCTGCGGGCTGATGGAAACATCGGCCCGCTTTTTGTTTGGAGGTGCGGTGTGATGCTGGAAGGGAAGTATCCGGTTACGGAAGCGGGAAACGTGGTGGGAGAGCTGGAAGTGAGCCGCTGGGGGCCTTACATCCGCTTCCGGGCGCTGTGTACCTCCCGCTGCAGGGAGGTGCAGCGGCTGGCGGTCCTCTGCGCCGGGCGGCAGATCCCCCTGGGGGTGCTGACGCCCTCCGGCAGCGGCTGGCTGCTGGATCGGCGCTTTTCACCGGAAAGCCTCCGGCGCATGGGACTCAGCCGGGTGGACGGCTGCTGCATCCTGGGCGCAGAAGAGGCCTGGATGCCGGAGAATGCGCCGGAACTGCTGGTGGAGGATGCGCTGCTGCAGCAGCTGTTTCGTGGCCTGGAGGGCGTTCTGAGCCGCAGGGAGGGAAAGCAGATGCTGCTGGCCCTGCCTCTTGAGGCGGATGTGCCCTTTCCCGCCATGGCGATTTTCTGTTTTATGGAAGCGGTGGAACTCTTCGGAAAGGCTTACGGACTTTTCCGGCTGGAAGAGGGAAGCTTGCGCATGAAGGAAGGGTGAAGGGACATACTACAGGCGGTGCCCCAAATTCAAAACCGGAGAAGACAATGGCAAATCTCACTTCCAAGGAACTCACTGCCCTGGACGATCAGATCAAGAGCGAACAGGTGCTGGTGAAAAAGTATAAGGCGATGGCCTGCCTCTGCAACGACACCAAGCTGCAGGGTGACCTGAACTGTATCGCAGACAAGCATCAGCGGCATTACAACACGCTGATGGGCTTCCTGCAGTAAGGAGGTCAGCGGAATGTCCAATCCCAATCAGTGTGCCCAGAATCTCAGCGAAAAAGACATGCTCAATGATTTTCTGGCAAGCCAGAAGCAGATCGCAGCGTCCTACAACACCTTTGCGGGCGAATGCGTCAATCCTCAGCTTCGCAATACCTTCCTGAATATCCTGGATGAGGAACACAGCATCCAGGCTGAGCTGTTCAGCGACATGACGGCCAAGGGCTGGTATCAGGTGGAGCAGGCGGATCAGCAGAAGATCTGGCAGACCAGACAGCAGCTGAGCCAGGGCTGACAGGCAGAATGCGAAAAAGCATCCCGTAAACGGGATGCTTTTTCCTTTTGTGCGCTTCAGCGCGTACCCTTGTATTTCAGTCTGGTGGCCTCGCCGCCCCGCAGATGGCGCTCGGCTTTGTTTTGCTCCAGAACGCCCTTGACCGCCTTGAAAAGGGCCGGACTGCAGCCGGGCAGGCGTTGGGTCAGATCCTTGTGTACGGTGGATTTGGAGATGCCGAAGTGTGCTGCAGCAGCCCGGACGGTACTCCTGTTTTCGATGATGTATGCGGCCAGGTCGCAGGCTCTGTCTTCAATACTCGTACGTATATCCACCACTCCCCGTGTCTTTCCTTACTGCACTATATGCGCAGAAGGCCGGGGAAATGAAAAAAGGGCGCGCAGCAGAATGAGAATTCTGCTACGCGCCGAAGCTATGAATGCGGAGTTCGGAAGCCTCTGCTTCAGCCTGCCTGCTTCAGAAACAGCAGGGTGAAGAGGAGGGACAGCAGGATGTGCAGCGCGCCTGCCAACAGCAGATGGGCCATGGGGCGCTGTTTTTCCATACTCTTTTTCCGGATGGTGTAGTAGGAGTGGTCTTCGTCCCGGTTCAGGTCCCGGGAAAAGAGGTCCAGAAAGCGCCGCCCGGCAAAGCTGAGGATGCTGAAAAAGCCCTGCCTGGCGCAGAAGCGCAGTGCACCCCAGCACAGCAGCAGAACACCGGCGGCCAGAAAGGCGTTGGAAAGCTCCCTGTAGAGGCTCAGGGTATTGCTTACCCGGAAGAGGCCCCTGCCAAGACCCACCAACAGGGCAATGCCCAGCCCGGCAGCAGCGGCCGTCAGGCTCCTGCGGAGGAAAAGCCGCCGCTTCATGCGCCAAATTCGGCCCGATACTTCTGGAGCTCTGCGCTGTTGCAGCTGACGAAGTGACCGGGAAAGATTTCCTGAAGGCTGGGGCCTTCTTCGGAATAGTCGTGGGCGGTGGCAGGGACATAGACCTGACGCTTGCGCCGCTTTTCGTAATTGGGGTCAGGGAGGGGGATGGCGCTGAGGAGGGCCCGGGTGTAGGGATGCATGGGCCGCCGGAACAGCTCATCGGAATCCGCCAGCTCCACGATGCGGCCAAAGTACATCACGGCGATACGGTCGGAGAAATACTTCACGACGCTCAGATCATGGGCGATGAAGAGAATGGTCAGGCCCATTTCCCGGCGCAGCTCGTTGAGCAGGTTGATGACCTGGGCCTGGATGGAAAGGTCCAGGGCACTGACGGGCTGATCAGCGATGACGAGCTCCGGCTCCAGGATCATGGCGCGGGCCACGCCGATGCGCTGCCGCTGACCGCCGGAGAATTCGTGGGGGTAGCGCTCCATATGCTCGGAGACCAGACCCACGCGCTCCAGGGCCTGCCGCACCTTTTCGTCGATGACGGCCTTATCCCGGACGCCCCGGATACGCAGACCCTCCGCCACGATCTCCCGGACGGTCATACGGGGGTCCAGAGAAGCGATGGGATCCTGGAAGATCATCTGCATCCTGGTCATGATCTCACGGTGGTTGCAGGCCTTCACTTCCTGCTTTGCCTGCTTCAGTTCCCGGGTGAGCTGCTGGGCAAGCTGGGTATCCCCGGCAGCTTTGGCAGCCTTGATCTGTGCTTTCTTATCCTGTACGCCGGTGGCGATGTGCTGACCCTTGAACCAGATGTCGCCGCCGGTGATGTCATACAGCCGGATAATGGAACGGCCGGTGGTGGTTTTGCCGCAGCCGCTTTCGCCCACCAGGCCCAGGACTTCGCCCTTCTGAATGCTGAAGCTCACATCGTCCACAGCCTTGACGAACTGGCCGCCTCCCATGGGGAAGTACTGCTTCAGGTGCTCTACCCGCAGGAGGGCTTCGTTTGTGCGATCACTCATGATGGTCCTCCTCCAGTTTCTTCATTCTGGCGATACGGTCCGTGACCGCCTTGGGCGGGTCAACTCTGGGCGCATCGGGATGCAGCAGCCAGGTGGCAGCCTTATGGGTCTCGGTGATATCGAACATGGGGGGCTGGCGCTCGAAGTCGATCTCCAGCGCGTACTTGTTGCGCTCGGCAAAGGCATCGCCCACCGGAGGGAAGATCATGTTGGGGGGCGTGCCGGGGATGGCATCCAGCGTGTCCTTGGTGTCCAGGTCGGGCATGGCGGCCAGCAGGGCCCAGGTGTAGGGATGCCGGGGGTCATAGAACACTTCATCCGCCGTGCCGGTCTCCACGATCTTGCCCGCGTACATGACGGCGATGCTGTCGGCCATGTTGGCCACAACGCCCAGGTCGTGGGTGATGAAGATGATGGAGAGATTACGCTGCTGCTTCAGCCGGGTGATGAGCTCCAGGATCTGACTCTGGATGGTCACGTCCAGGGCGGTGGTGGGCTCGTCGCAGATGAGGATGTCGGGGTTGGCAGACAGGGCGATGGCAATGACGATGCGCTGCCGCATGCCGCCGGAGAACTCGAAGGGATACTGCCTGAAGCGGCGCTGGGGGTCGGGGATGCCCACTTCCTCCATGAGCTCCAGGGCTCTGCGCCGGGCTTCCGCGGCGGTGACGGTGTGGACCATCTTCAGACACTGGTTGCGCAGATGGCGCACCAGAGCTTCGGCTTCCGCTTCCCAATCGGGCTGGGTGTCGGCAGCCAGGTCTGCGGCGAAGGCTTCCCGCACCCGGCGCACCAGCAGCAGGATATTTTCCCGCAGCAGGGGAAGGTCCACGTTGGCGGCCTTATCCTTCTTTTTGCCCTTGGCGCTGCCGTACTTTTTCAGCAGCTTCAGGCCTTCCAGATATTTTTCGATGGCAGCTTCCAGCGCGGAGGGGAGGGTGTAGGCCAGGCTGTCCTTCTGGATGCTGAGCCGGTTGATGGAATCCTCTGTCAGCCTGGAGATGCGGGCGTGCTCACCCTTCAGCTGCCCGGCGGCGTCGCCTCCGTCGAAGATGTGGGCGAAGTCCTCCGTCTGCTGGAGGAAGGCCGCTTTGCCTTCCCGGCTTTTCTCGGCGGACCAGCGAATACCGGCAGCAGCATTTTTGCGGAATTCGGCAAAGAAGGCCCTGTCCGCCTCTTCGTTCAGCAGGCGGTTCAGCCGGGCGATGTCATCGTATTCCGGCAGGGCCCTGCCGCTTGCCTGATAGTGGGCCAAAGCGAAGAAATCCGGCATGTCCTGCTTTACGGCGGCATCCAGCCGCTCCTTCAGGGCATCCAGTGCCTGCACCGCGGCAGCCTTGCCAGCTTCATCCGTGCAGGCGGAGGCCGCCTGCACCAGAGCGCTGAATTCGGCGTCATCCCGGGAGATCAGGAAGCTGTGCCGGCAGCCGGCGCAGGATTCCTGCAGCTCTTTGGCGGAAGCGCGGACAGCGTCCATGTCCTTGCCCTGAAGGAGAAGCTGCAGATTTGCTGCTTCGGACTGGGCGTGGAGCAGGTTTTCCCGGGCGCTGTCATAATCCTTGGCCAGCTTGCTGCCGTCCTCCATGGACTTCAGAAACACGGCCATACCGGCATCTGTGCCGGAAGTAGCCTTCATGGCTTCGCCGAGCAGATCGGTTTTGTTCTTGTATTCCTGTTTTGCGTCCTTCTGGGCAGCCTTTCCGTTGAGGATCATGGCCTCCGTCAGCTGTTTGCCGATGGTCATGACCGGGTTGAGGCTGCTCATGGGGTCCTGGAAGATCATGGCCACGCGGTTACCCCGCAGAAGGTGGAATTCCTCCTCGCTGAGCTTCAGCAGATCCATGCCGTCGTAGAAGATTTCGCCGGCCTCCACGATGGCGTTGGCCGCCAGAATGCCCATGATGGCCCGGGCGGTAACGGATTTGCCGGAGCCGCTTTCGCCCACGATGGCCAGGGTCTGGCCCTGGTCCAGGGTGAAGTCAATATCCCGGACGGCTTTAACCGTTCCGTTGTTGGTGCGGAAACTGATCCGCAGATTGCGTACTTCAAGTTTATGTGCCATGTTACTGTGCGCTTTGCGGTGCAAAGCCCTCCTTTCTCTGTTTTTCTGCCCGGAACGGGCAGAGCATGGTGATTGCTTTCAAGCCTTAGCCCTCCTCGCTGCCGCGCAGAGAGGGGTTGAAGGCATCCCGCAGGCCGTTGCCAAACAGATTGAAGGAGATCATCAGCAGAGAGATGATGATACAGGGCCAGAGGATGATGTGGGGGGCCGAGTAGAGATACTCGCTGCCGTTGGCCAGCAGCGTACCCAGACTGGTGGTGTTGGGACCGTTGAGGTTGATGATGCCCAGATAGCTCAGGCTGGATTCGGAGTAGATCACGCCGGGAATGACCAGCACGGAAGAGGTGATGATGGTACCCAGAGCGTTGGGGAAGATGTGGTGGAACATCAGGCGGAAGTCCCTGGCGCCCAGGGTGCGGGCGGCCAGCACGTATTCCTGGCCACGGTAGCGGTAGAACTGGGTGCGCACCCGGTAGGCGGTGCCCAACCAGCCTGCCACGCAGAAGGTGAGCATCAGTGCCCCGAAGGAGGACATTTTGCCGGTCGCCACGAAATAAAGATTGCACAGGGTGGCCACCACGATGGTGGGCATATTGGAGAGAATGTCGGTGATGCGTTCCATGATCATGTCCGCCACGCCGCCGTAATAGCCCTCGATGGCACCGTAGGCGGTGCCGAAGGAGAGGTTGATGAGGGAGACGAACACGGCAAGGATCAGGCTGACCCGGATACCGGCGGCCATACGCACGGCGATGTCATAGCCCTGGCCGTCGGTACCCAGCAGGAACTGGGGCGTTTCGCCGTTGAGGTACTGGTAGTAGGTGTAATACAGAACGCGGATGTAGCGCATGTTGGTGCCGCGGATGACGTAGTACTGCACATTGCCCTCCGCATCCCGGATATAGTTATCCACCAGCTCATCGCCTTCGATGATGCTGATGCTCTTGCCTTTCATGTTCACCGGGGTGCCGTTGGGCTTGGCCCGGAACCAGTAGTTGGCGTCAGATGCGTCAGGGCAGTACTCATTGGCGGTATCCACCATGGGGTAAATGAGCTGCAGGCCGCTTTCCTCCTGCCAGGCGCTCATCTTCTCATACTCTTCCTGAGAGACCTGCATATAGGTAAAGCCGGTGAGCAGGTACACGTCCACGTCGCAGTCGCGCATTTCCTTGCCGCTGGCGGTATAGGGCGTGCCGATGGACTTCACGGGGCTGTAGGGAGAGTTCAGACCCCGGTTGATGCTCACGCCCTCGCCCAGTTTGTCCTCGGCGCCCACGCCGATGCCGGCGATATAGGTGAGGCCGCGCTCGTTGTAGGAAACGGTCTTGACGCCGGTGCAGAGGCCGATTTTGGCTAAGGTGTCATGCTTGGGCAGCTTTTTGATATAGATGTTGTCGGAATAATTGAGACTGTGATTGGCAAAGAGCGGCACGATCAGGGAGGCCACCACGATGACGATGATGATCCACATGGCCACCACGGAGGACTTGTTGCGGCGGAAGCGGCGCCAGGCGTCCTTCAGATAGCCCACGGGTTCAGTCTTGAACTCGGTGTCGTGCAGGCGCTTGTCCGTCTGTACCAGACGGAATTTCTCTGCCGGAATGTGTTCACGAAACTCAGACGGCTTCACTCTTCTTCGCCCCCATTCTGACCCGCGGGTCGATAAATCCGTAGCTCAGGTCCACCAAAATCATGGAAATGATACCCAGAGCCGCGTAGAAAATAGCGTCCACCATGAACACGTCATAGTCCAGCATGTTGACCGCCTGAAGATACAGCTTGCCAACGCCGGGGATGGAGAAGATCTGCTCGATGATGATGGAGCCGCCGAGAATGCTCAGAAAGTCGCTGATGATGCCGGGCAGGATGGGCACCATGGCATTGCGCAGGGCATGCCGGGTGGTGGCCTGGGCCCGGGTCAGGCCCTTGGTGCGGGCCAGAAGCATATATTCGCTGGTCAGGGCTTCCGTCAGCTCTGCGCGGGTGAAGCGTGCCTGTCCGGCGATGATGCCGAAGGAGAGAGCCAGCACGGGGAGGATCTGGCTCTTGAGCATGGTCCAGGTGAAATAACTGCCCCCCGCGTCATACACGGAGGAGACAACCAGAGGGAAGAGGCCCAGTTTGAAGCCGACGAAATACTGCAGGACGAAGGCGTAGACATAGGTGGGCACGCTGACGAAGATCATGACCGCGGTGGAAATGATGTAGTCGGTGGGCTTGTTCTTTTTCAGCGCGGCCCAGATGCCCAGCATGATGCCGAGCGGCTCCGCCAGGATGATGGAATAGAGATTCACCAGGACGGAGGGGAGCAGACGGCTGCTGACTACCTTCATGGCCGGCTGCATGTAGTGGATCTTCCAGGAGGTGCCCCAGTCCCACTCGGTGACGATATTCTTCAGATAAATGCCGAACTGGACCATGATCGGTTTGTCATAGCCCAATGCTTCCCGGCGGATGCGTTCCACTTCCGCCACGTTTTTGTACAGCGAGGCCTCCGGCTGCAGAAGCTTGATCAGAACAAAGCACATCAGTGCGATGCAGAACAGCGTAATCAGACCGGCGGCAAGGCGCTGCAGAACATATTTCAGGGTACTCATGCTTTAACCTCACCATGTATCGAAAATATCGGGTCCTTTTCGCGGCGTTTGCGGTGCAAACGCTTCGAAAAAGACCCGCGATCGGGGTCCGGAAGGGGGGAGAAGGGCAGGACTTTCCCGGAAAACCGGGAAAGTCC
>JAZSQG010000265.1:0-1599 GCA_045537855.1 Oscillospiraceae bacterium | reverse complement strand
CTGCTGCTGCGCCTGCGGATGTACCGCCTGCTGACCCTGCTGTATCTCTACAAGAACCGGGAGCAGAAGGGGGCGGCGGAATGAAGCTGGTGCGGGAAAGCCTCCTCTGGCAGCTGCTGGCGCTGCTGGTTTCCTGGCTGGACGCGGCGGTGCGGGAATCCTTCCTCGCCCGCTGGACCGGCGCTGTGTGGCGCTGGCTGGGCAGGCAGTATGACCGCAGCCTTCTGAAGCTGCTGCTCACTTGCCCCCGACGGCTGGACGGGAAGCTGCGGGAGAGCCTCTTCGGCCGGGCGCTGAACGGCCTGCTGGCCCTGCCCGGGCACATTCTGGACCGCAGCTGCGTGGTGAATGCCCTGGCGGATGTTTCCGGCCGCTGGCTCAAGGTGCTGCTGGCCTTCTGCCCGCTTTTCATCCTGTCGGTGCCCTACGAAAGCTGGAATAACCAGAGCATGCTGTATCTCTTCCTGCTGGCTCTGGGGATGCTCCTCCTTTCCCGTCAGCGGAAGCTGAGCCTGGAGGACATCGGCTTCTGGCCCCTGGCCTTCTTCCTTGTGACCCTGGGCAGCGTCGTGTGGTCCTCTGACCCGGCGGACAGTCTGCGCTTCGGCGTCTTTGCCTGCATCTGCGCCCTGGGGGTCCTCCTCTGCGTCCATGCCCTGGACTCCGGGAAAAAGCTGATGTGGGTGGCCTTCGGCATTGCCCTGGGCCTGCTGGTCTGCTGTGCCTACGGGCTCTGGCAGCGCTGGAGCGGCATCGAGCCCAACGCCCACTATACCGACCTGAGCAGCAATGCAAACATGCCGGGCCGGGTCTACTCCTTCTTTGACAATCCCAACAGCTTTGCCAACATCCCGGTGCTCTTTGCACCGCTGATGCTCGCGCTGTTTTTCTTCAGCCCCAAGCTGTGGCAGAAGCTTCTGTTCGGGCTGGTGTTCCTGCTGGCATCCCTCTGCCTCATCATGACCTATACCCGGGGGGCGTGGCTGGCCTGGGCCTTCAGCCTCTTCGTCTTTGTCCTGCTGGTCAGGCCCCGGCTGGCGCCCTGGCTGGCGGTACTGGCGCTGATGTGCCTGCCCCTGCTGCCGGATTCCATTCTGGCCCGTTTCCTGTCCATCTTCACCGGGGATTCCTCCATCAGCAGCCGCGGCCCCATCTACCGCTCCATCCTGCGGCTCATCAAACGCTACCCCCTGTTTGGCGTGGGGCTGGGCTCCACCAATCTGCGGAGCGTGCTCAACGAGCTGGAGCTGTATACCGGCGGTGCCTACTTCGTCCACGGGCATAATGTGCTCTTCCAGATCTGGGGCGAAAGCGGCGTTTTTGCCCTCGGCAGCTTCTGCCTTGCCAGCTCCTTTGCCCTGCGGGACGGCCTGCGGGATGCCTTCCGCCCGGCAGCGGAAGGGGAGGGGGACCCGGTCCGGGGCGTGCTGGCGGGCAGCGCCTGCGGCCTGCTGGGCTCGCTGGTTTTCGGCATGACGGACTATATCTGGTCCTATCCCCGCATCATGATCCTCTACTGGTTCCTCTTCGGCCTGCTGCTGGCCGCCGATCGGCTCCGCAAAGGGGCGCAGCAGTAAAAAATGCACAGAAACATCGCGC
>JAZSQG010000245.1:0-4484 GCA_045537855.1 Oscillospiraceae bacterium | reverse complement strand
AGAACGACATGGCTACGATCCGACTTACGCTTGACGTTCTCCCGGATGCGGTCGAAAATGACGATGGTGGCGTTGATGGAGTAGCCAATGATGGTCAGCGCCGCTCCGATGAAGTTCATATTCAGAGAAATCCGGAAGATCACATAGCAGCCCAGCATCACCAGCAGGTCGTGGATGAGGCAGACAACCGCCGCAAGACCGGAGCGGAACTCAAAGCGCAGGGAGATATAGACCAGGATCAGCACAGCCGCCAGGAGAGAAGCAAAGAAGGCGGCCCGGGTGATATCGCTGCCAACGGAGGCGGATACAAAATCACTGGTGTTGAGCTCCACGTTTGTTTCTCCGTAGCGGGCGCGGAGCGCCGTGTCAATGGCATCGCGCTGTTCGGTGCCGATCTCCTGCATCTTGATGGTCACATTCCAGCCGTTATCACCGGATTTGATCACCGAGGAGGGGCGCACCCCCGTAGCCTCCGTCACCAGATCGGACACCTCTTCGGAGATCTGGGCGGTGACTTCCTGATTCATGCCGTATTCGATGGTAACGCCGCCCACGAAGTCGATATCCAGATTGAAGAGGTTGACACCGAAAGGCAGCAGAACCAGGGCCACAATGGCCGTCACGCACAGGAGGAAAGAGATCACCGCAAAGAGCCTGCCCTTGCGCACAAAGCTGCGGACGCGGGGAGCACTCTTCTGAGGATCCTTGGAGTCGTAGTTTCTGGGGAGTCCGTAGTTCCAGGGCTTATACCTGCGCAGGGCGGCAAAGGCCTTGAGGATAGCCCGGGGCACCAGCAGCATGCAGACCATGCTCAGCACAACGCCGATGAGCAGGGTCTTGGCAAAACCCAGGATGGTGCCGGTACCCTGCCAGAGCAGGACGAAGCCGGCGATCATGGTGGTAATATTGGAGTCCAGAATGGCGGCCAGCGCCCGCTTGAAGCCGGCGTCAATGGCGCTGCGAAGGGTCTTGCCCGCGATCAGCTCCTCCCGGATGCGCTCGTAGATGACCACATTGGCGTCCACCGCCATGCCTATGGTGAGGATGATACCGGCGATGCCGGGCAGGCTCAGGTTCAGGCGCATGGCAGACATGACCACGCAGAAGAGGACGATGTAAAGGAGCAGCGCAAGGTCCGCCACCAGCCCGGGGATGCGGTACATGAACACCATGAAGATCATCACCAGCAGGATGCCGATGGCGCCGGCGATCAGGGCAGTCTCCAGGCTGCGCTCACCCAGGGAGGCACCCACAGCCTGCAGCTTGGTATCCACCAGCTGGAAGGGCAGGGCGCCGGAATTGATGATGCTGGCAAGATACGTGGCGTATTCCGCGTCGCTTCCGCCCAGCTGGATGATGGGGGTATCCGTATCGATGCCGGTCTCGGCATAGTCGGCCTTGACGGTGGGGGCATCGATGACCTGCCCGTCCAGCACGATGGCCACGAAGCGAAGGGTTTCGTTTTGCAGCTGCGCCACGGCCTTGGTGCCTTCCCGGAACTTTTCGTGGCCCGCCTCGTTCAGCTGCAGGGACACCACATATTCATAGGTATTGCCGGTTCCCACGGGCATGTAGGCAGCCGTGGCGGATTCGATGTCCTCACCGCTGACGATCACATTGCCCTGATAATCCCGGAATTCGATGACCGCCGTGCTTCCCAGCATCTGGACAGCCTGCTCGGGATTGGTCACGTTGGGGATCTCCACCGTAACGCCCCGGTCGCCGCTGAGGTAAACATTGGCTTCCGTGTAGCCCAGGCTGTTGAGCCGCTCACGAAGCATGGCCTGCACCGCATCCATGCTCTTTGCCAGGTCTTCGTTGGACATATCCTCCGGCACCAGCGCTTCATATACGATCTCGCTGCCGCCCACCAGATCCAGACCCAGGGTGATACCCTCGTCGATGGGCATAATGTCCACAAAGCCCAGATTAAATCCGTAGAAGACGGAGAAAAGCAGGACGGCGATCAACAGAACCACCGCCCCGACGGTCAGTATACACTTCTTCATAAAACTCAGTATCCTTCTTTGTTATCTGCCGCTGATGCCGGAGGCACTGCGGAAGCTGCTGCGGGAGCGCCGCACGCTTTCCAGGGATTCGTTGATGGACTCCTCCGTGCGCCGGAGGATATCGTCGGCATAGGTATTGGAAGCCTGCCGCAGCTCACTCGCCTTGGCTTCCGCCTCGCCGATGATCTCGCCGGCCTTCTGCCGGGCTGCGATCACGATACTTTCCTTTTCCACCAAACGCCGCGCCTCGTCCGCCGCGTCCTGACGCAGCTTGTCCGCCTCGTCCCGGGCGGCCTGCACAAATTCGTTCTTGCCGTTGATGAGGCGCTTGGCTTCCGCGATCTCCGCGGGCAGCTGGGCCTTGATCTCGTCCAGCAGGGTGAGGGCACTGCCCCGGTTCAAAACGCACTTCTCCGTGCCCAGAGGCAGGCCAAACGCGTCGGAAATCATTGCATACAGCTGATCGATCAGTTCATTGATGCCGCTTGCCATTTGATATTCGTCCTTCCTTATCGGTATTTCGCTTCGATCTCCCCGATGATCTCCCGGGGAGCAAAGCTGCTGAGATCCGCTTTGAACATGGCCAGTTCCTTCACTGCGCTGGAACTGAGATACATGTACTTTTCACTGGCTGCCAGAAAAAAGGTCTCCAGATCCGGGTTCAGGCGCTTGTTCATCAGCGCCATCTGACATTCCTTGTCGTAATCCGACAGGGCACGCAGACCCCGCACCACCACGGCGGCGCCGGTCCTTCTGGCGTAATCCGCCACCAGCTCTTCGGAGTAATCCACTTCCACATTGGGGAAGCGCTGGGTCACCAGCCGGATCTGACGCAGCCGCTCTTCCACGGTGAAGAGGGGCTTTTTATCCTTATTCACCATGACGCACACCACCAGTTTGTCAAACACGCGGGAGGCACGCTTGATCATGTTCAGGTGGCCCAGGGTGATGGGGTCAAAGCTGCCCGTATAAATCGCAGTTACCACTTACTGTTCCTCGCTTTTTGTAAAGGTTGTGACCCGCACCTTGCCATAGCGATAAGTCTTCAGCTTCTGATACGGACCGCCCGGAGAAGCGGGCTCATAGTCCGCCTGGCTCTCGACGATTATTATACCACCTGTACTTAATTTGTCAAAATCTTTTATCTTTTCAAGAATCTTCTCGTAATAACCGCTTTTATAGGGGGGATCCACGAAAATCAGGTCATATTTCTCCCTGCTTTCCAGAAAACGCAGGGCGTCCCCCTGAAAGACTTCCCCCTTCAGGCCGGTCTTTTCCAGATTCGTGCGGGTCAGCCTCACCGCCTCCCGGCTTTCATCCACAAAGGTGCAGCTTTCCGCACCCCGGGACAGTGCTTCGATGCCCATCTGCCCGGTACCGGAGAAAAGGTCCAGACAGACTCTCCCCTCCACATCGCCCTGAATGATATTGAAAACGGACTCCTTCACCTGATCCGAGGTGGGACGGATCTCCATCCCCGAGGGCTCCTGCAGCTTGCGCCCTCTGGCAATTCCCGTGATCACTCGCATCCTTTATTCCTCCTTTTCTTCCGCTTCTTCGTGGAAGAAGCGGTAAACGGCCCGGGCCGTATTTTTCGGCACCGCCTGCCGGAGTTCCTCCTCCGTGGCGGCCCGGATGGCCTTCAGGCTTCCGAAATGCTTCAGCAGCGCATTGCGCCGCACCTGCCCCACACCGGGAATCTCATCCAGGCGGGAGTGTATTTTTTTGCTCCGCAGCTGCCGCTGGTATTCAATGGCAAAGCGGTGGGTTTCCTCCTGGCATCGGCCGATGAAGCTGAAAGCAGCCGGGTTCCCTTCCAGGCCGATCTCGCCCCCCTCCGGGGTGGCCAGGGCCCGGGTGCGGTGCTTGTCGTCCTTCACCATGCCCAGCACGGGACGGTCAATGCCGAAGCGGTCCAGCACCTCCCGCACAGTATTGGCATGGACGCTGCCGCCGTCTATGAGAAAGAGGTCCGGCAGGGGCATGAATTTTTCATTTCCCGCCGCATACTCTTCCAGCCGCCGGGTCAGAGTCTCCCGCATGCTGCCGTAATCATCCGCCCCCTGCACGGTCTTCATTTTAAAATGCCGATACCCCTTTTTCAGGGGCCGGGTGTCCACAAACACCGTCATGGAGGCCACCACGTCCTCATTGCCCAGATTGGAAATATCGTAGGCTTCGATGCGCCGGGGCACGACCGGCAGATGTGCCGCCGCCTGCAGCCAGCGGAGGATGCCGGAAATGCGCTCCTCCTGGTCGGTGGCCCGCTCCGTTTCCTCCCGGGCATTGAGCTGCGCCGTTTCCACCAGCAGCCGCTTGTCGCCCCGCTGGGGCTGCAGCAGCTGCACTTTTTTCCCGAACTGCTGGCTGAAAAGGGCAGCGATGCCCTCGCTGTCCTCCATGGGAAAGGGCAGCAGCAGGGTATCCGGGCAGACGCCCCGCACCTGATAATACTGCCGCACAAGAGCGCTCAGC
>JAZSQG010000222.1:0-6410 GCA_045537855.1 Oscillospiraceae bacterium | reverse complement strand
GAGCTGGAGCAGAAAAATCGCGACTTTGCCGCCCTGGTGGACAATATGCGTGAGGGTGTCCTGCTGGCTGACCGCCGGGGAACCGTCCTTTTCTGCAGCCGCAGCTTTCTGCAGCTGGCGGGACTGGAAGGGGTGCAGGTGCCGGAAAACCTGTTTCGCATGCCCTGTCGCCCGGAACTGAAAAATCTGCTGGAGGGCGCGCTGGCGGGGCGGGACGGGGAAGAAATTCTCGAAGCGGACAAGCGAAACTTCCGGGTCACCGTGTCCCCCATCTGGGAAAACGGACATGCTGCCGGTATGGTGGCCATCGCCCTGGATGTTACCGAACTGGTGCAGCGGGAGGTGCTGCGGCAGGAGTTTTCCGCCGTGGTGTCCCACGAACTGAAGACGCCCCTTACCTCCATATTCGGCTTTGCCGAGCTGATGGCCAGCGGTATGGCGGATGCGGAGAAAATGCAGGAATTTTCCGGGGATATTTACCGGGAAAGCCGCCGCCTGATCGCCCTGACGGATGACCTGCTGCGGCTCAGCCGTCTGGATGCAGGAGGCTCCGGCTATGAAGAGCGGGAGCGGGTGGAGCTTTACGCTCTGGCAGAGGATATTCTGGAAAATCTCCGTCCTGCCGCCTCGGCAAAGGATGTGAGCCTGCGGCTGGAGGGCAGCCGCGCCCATGTCACCGGTATCTGGCAGATCCTCAATGAAATGATCTATAACCTCTGCGATAACGCCATCAAGTATAACCGGCCCGGGGGCAGCGTCACGGTTTCTGTGGAGGAGCGCCCGGAGGGAGCTCAGATTCGGGTCTGCGATACGGGCATCGGAATTCCCAGAGAAGAGCAGCACCGGGTGTTTGAGCGCTTTTACCGGGTGGATAAGAGCCACTCCCGCCAGCTGGGCGGTACCGGCCTGGGCCTGTCCATCGTAAAGCATGCGGCCCAGTTCCACGGGGCAAAGCTGAATCTGGAAAGTGAACCGGGGCAGGGGACGGAGATCTCCGTCCAGTTCCCGGAAAAAGAAAAGGAGAATGAAGTATGGTAACGTATCTGGATATCAAAAACAACGAAACGATCAAGACATATATCCAAAAGGCGGATGAAAGCCTGGCGGCCCTGGGCTTCACCGAGCACAGCCAGGCCCATGTGGGCGTGGCAGCCAGAAGCTGCAAGTATGTGCTGGAAACCATGGGCTACTCCCCGCGGGAAGTGGAGCTTGCCATGATCGCCGCCCACCTTCATGACATCGGCAATCTGGTGAACCGGCAGGAACATTCCCAGAGCGGCGCCGTGATGGCCTTCCGCATTCTGGATAATCTCAATATGCCTGCAGAGGACATCGCGGAGATCGTCACGGCCATCGGCAACCATGACGAAGGAAACGGCATCCCCGTAAGCCCTCTGGCGGCTGCCCTGATCCTTGCGGACAAGTGCGATGTGCGCCGCAGCCGGGTACGCAACCGGGATATCAGCTCCTTTGACATCCACGACCGGGTGAATTACTCCGTCATCCACACCAAGCTTACCATCAACGAGGAACGCACCCGCATCACGCTGGAACTGAGCATTGACACGGAGTACGGCTCCGTCATGGATTATTTTGAAATTTTCCTGAACCGCATGATCCTCTGCCGCAAGGCGGCGGAGACTCTGGGCCTCCAGTTCAAGCTCATCATCAATGGACAGCCCCTGATCTGAAAATTTAACAGAGATTTAACGCAAATCCGGTTTTGACTTTCACGCGGGGCCTGTACACTTTCGGCATAACCTGAGAATGGAAGGAAAGCGCATTATGGATATTTTTGCGGTACTGACAATGATCGGCGGTCTTTGCCTGTTCCTCTTCGGCATGAATGTGATGGGCAGCGCTTTGGAAAAGCGTGCCGGTGACAGCCTGAAGAGCATCCTGGCAAAGCTTACCACCAGCCGCTGGATCGGTTTTCTCACCGGCGTTGCGGTAACAGGTGTCATCCAGAGTTCCTCTGCCACCACGGTCATGGTGGTGGGCTTTGTAAACTCCGGCGTGATGAATCTGAAGCAGGCCATCAATGTCATCATGGGTGCCAATGTGGGCACCACGGTGACTGCCTGGATCCTGAGCCTTACGGGCATCGAGAGCACGAACACCTTTGTGCAGCTGCTCAAGCCCGCCTCCTTTACCCCTGTGCTTGCCGCCATCGGCATCGTGCTCTTCATGATGTGCAAGAGCAGCAAGAAGAACGATACCGGCATGATCCTGCTGGGCTTTGCCACCCTGATGTTCGGCATGGACATCATGTCCGATTCCGTCAGCGGTCTGCGCAGCATGCCGGAGTTCCAGAATGTGCTGCTGATGTTCTCCCACCCCATTCTGGGCGTTTTGGCAGGCCTGGTGCTGACTGCCATCATCCAGTCCTCCAGCGCAGCAGTCGGTATTCTGCAGGCCCTGTCCACCACCGGACAGGTGACCATCGGCGCCGCCATCCCCATCCTGATGGGTATGGATATCGGCACCTGTGTCACCGCGCTGCTGGCCTCTGTGGGCACCAACCGCAACGCCAAGCGCGCCGCAGTGGTACATCTGCTGTTCAATGTCATCGGTACGGTGGTGTGGCTGACCCTGTTTACCGTGCTGAATGCGATCATCGGCTTTGAGTTTATGACCGATCCCATCAATCAGCTGGGTATCGCAGTTGTGAATACCGCCTTCAAGGGTCTGAATGTCTGCATGCTGCTGCCCATTACCGGCGTGCTGGAGAAGATCGCCATCCGCCTGGTGCCCGACCGGAAGGACGGCAACCAGATCAGCGAGCTGGACGAGCGTCTGCTGGTTACCCCCGCCATCGCGCTGGAACGCTGCCGCGTGGTGGCCGGCGATATGCTCCGTGCTTCTCAGGAGGCGGTGGAACTGGCCATGGAAGCCGTCATAGACCATGACAAGGAAAAGGCCGCTATGGTGCGGAAGCTGGAAAGCGAAGCGGACCGTTACGAGGACGTGCTGGGTACCTATCTGGTGCATCTCAGCAGCCGTCCCATGAGCGAATATGACAGCAACGAATGCGCCAAGCTGCTGCTCATCATCGGCGACCTGGAGCGCATGAGCGACCATGCGGTGAACATTCTGGAGTCCGGGGAAGAGCTGCAGGACAAGGGTATTGCCTTTACGCCCGGCGCCGCCCAGGAGCTGGAAGTCCTGATGCAGGCCGTGCGGGAAGTGGTGGAACTCTCCGGCAAGGCCCTGCGGGACAGCGACATGGTGGCTGCCGCCCGGGTGGAACCCCTGGAGCAGGTGGTGGACACCCTGAAGGAGCAGCTCCGCGCCCGCCACATCCTGCGCCTGCAGAGAGGGGAGTGCTCCATCGAGGCCGGCTTTGTCTGGTCCGATCTGCTCACCAATCTGGAGCGCATTGCCGACCACTGCTCCAACATCGCCGGCAGCGTCATCGAGATCTCCCATTCCGCCTTCGACCTGCACCAGTATCTGCGGGGCGTGAAGGCCGGCAGCGAAGAGTTCGCCGCCCAGTATCAGGAATACGCCAGAAAGTATGCGCTGCTGAAAAAGTAAGTCCGGCGATTCCGATGAAACATCCGACATTCAAATCCCTGACCCGCCGGGTCAGGGATTTTTAATGCTTTCCGGCATGAAAAAGGGTATGCACCATGTGGTGCATACCCTTTTTATCATGCTTTGCGTTATGGCGTTTCAGCAGCGCTTACACAGCGTGCTCGGCGCGGGAGATGATGTCCTCCTGCATGGCGGGGGTCATATCCACGAAGTAGGCGCTGAAGCCGGCGATACGCACCACCAGGTTGTGGTACTCATCGGGGTTCTCCTGAGCCTTGCGGAGGGTGGCAGCGTCCACCACATTGTACTGCACTTCCATGCCGCCCTGATCGAAGTAAGCCTTGGTGATGTCCTCCAGCTTGGTGATGCCGTCGTTGGAGTTCAGGGAGGTGGGATGGATCTTCAGGTTGAGGGCCATGCCGTCCATGAAGCGGGAGTGATCGAAGAAGGTAGAAGAGGTGAAGACCGAGGTGGGGCCGTTCACGTCCCGGCCCTGGGCGGGGCTGGAAGCGTCGGCAATGGGGGTGCCGCTCTTGCGCCCGTCGGGGGTAGCCCAGGTGATCTCACCCTGTACCACGTGGTCGGAGGCGCCGAAGGGGACGCACTTGTAGACCTTGCAGCGGTGGGTGGAGAAGGCGCGGGAAATGTTGTAGTACAGGTCGATGACGTACTTCATTTCGCTGTCGGCGTAGGGATCGGCGTTGCCGTAGTGCGGCACTTCGTTGAGGACCCGCTGACGCAGAGGTTCATAGCCCTCCCAGTTGGCCAGAATGGCATCCAGGAATTCCTTGGCAGAAACGATCTTCTTGTCGAAGACCATGTACTTCAGCGCGGTCAGGCTGTCCGCCGTGGTGGCAAGGCCGGTGGCAGTGCCGCCGTAGGAATTGTACTTCGCGCCGCCCTCGGACACGTCCATGCCCTTTTCCATGCAGCCGGTGGTGGAGATGGAGAGGTTGGGGAAGGGGAAGAGGCGGGGATACTCATGCTCGGTGTAGTTGTTCAGGGTGGCGGACCAGGTGAGCATCCAGGTGCAGATCTTTTCGAAGGCGGCCCGGACATCGTCCATGGACTCCATCTCGTACAGATAGCCGGAGCGGAGCTTCTCGGGGACCTGGGCACCGTTCATGGGGTTCGTGCCGTTGTTGATGGCCATCAGCAGGGCGATGGCCCAGTAAATACCGCTGTGACCCATGGCGGAGCCGTTGGGAGCGGGGTAGTCGTTGCCGGAGCCGGTGATCTCCTGGCAGCCGATGAAGGCGAAGTTTCTGGCGTCCTCCAGCTCGAAGTCCAGCTCCCGCATGAGGGCAGGGATGATGACATCGTCATTCTGCAGGAGGGGCAGGCCGCCCACGCGCATGGAGGTGGCCATGGCGCAGTCCCAGATCTCCTTGGGGGTGTTCTTGCTGATGCGCAGGGACACGGTGGGCTCATGGAGCTCCAGACGGGCCATGGCTTCCAGCACCATGTAGGAAACGGGGTTGGTGGCGTCCTCGCCGGTCTCGGGGATCACGCCGCCGATGGTGGTGTGCTGGCCCAGATGGCCCACACCGGCGGTCTGCTGGGTCTTGCCGAAGCCGCCGCCGTAGAAGGTGTTGATCTTCAGGAAGAACGCGTCCACCAGCTCTTGGGCCTGGTCCAGGGTGATGGTGCCCTCTTCCAGTTCCTTCTTCAGGTAGGGCCAGGTGTACTGGTCGAAGCGGCCCAGGCTGGTGACGCCGGGGTCATTGTCCACCTTCAGGAACACGTTGTACATCATGACCTGCTGGCAGGCTTCCCTGAAGGTGCGGGCGGGCTTTTCGGCGATCCAGTCCAGACCCACGGCCATCTTTTCCAACTCGGCCTTGCGCTCGGGGGTGGGTGCGGTCTTGGCCTTCTCCCGGGCCAGGTCGGCATAGCGGCGGGTCAGGGTGATGGCACCGTCACAGGCCACGGTGGCGGCCTTGTAGAACATGTACTTGCCCATGTTGTCGCCCTGCACGTTGCCCTCATGCTCGTCCAGCCAGTCCTGCGCCTGCTTGCGGATGTCAGCGTAGCCTCTCTTGAGGATGTTCTGGAAGCCGGGGGTCAGGTGGCCGGGAGCCAACATGACGGGGAAGCCGCCGATCTTGCCGTAGTCGGAAGCCTGCAGCTTGAAGAAATCCCTCGCGCCGTCGGGCAGCCACTCTTCGGGGAAGACCCGCATGTTGCCCATGCCCGCCATTCGCTGGGCGGAAAGGGCGCGCAGCTCCTTCAGCTCCTCGGGGGAGACGGCCAGCTTCTGGTGAGAGTAGAGGGGGTCGTCATCGGGGGCGTGGTGCAGGCCGTCTTCGCCGATGGGCCAGGTGTTCTCAATGTCGGCCATGAGCCACATGGCGCCGCCGGAGGCGCCCCAGCCCTTGTGACCCATATCGCCGGCGAAGTATTCGTCTTCGACGATGTCGATGGGCATGTTGGAAATGATGTAGAGGGAGGTATAGGGCTTTTGCAGCATGGGGGGGAAGTTGCGGTACTTCTGGCTTGCTTCCATCTGGATCTTCATCTTGGCAGAGTCGGCGGTGATGATGCGGTCACGAACCTTGACCTTCATTCTGCCGATACGTTCCGTGTAGGGTCTGAACGTGTACATGGCATAGCTCCTTGTTCATAAGCGTAGTAGTTTTTTGTGTCCCTCTCCAAGGACGGGGGAATCTTACCAAATATGCTGCGCGGCAAGCCTGCCGACAGCAGTCTCTGCAAAATGGATTTACGGGAATCAGCGTTTTTTCTGCTTTGTATTATAGCTTATAATTTTCCGCTTGGGTAGTCCTTTTTGCATCGGCGCGGAAATTTTCCGTCGGAAAGGGTGGGGAAGCGCCCACTTTCTGCATGTACCTTCCGAGGCTGCGTCTCAAAAA
>JAZSQG010000261.1:0-2241 GCA_045537855.1 Oscillospiraceae bacterium | reverse complement strand
AGTCGGCCTGCGCCCCCACCGAGCCCCTGCAGCGCCTCCGCGCTGACGGGCGCTATGAAGAAGCCCCCCGGCGCAGCTATGACCTGCGCCAGCGCATTCTGGACCGGCTGCCCCCGGAGATCCCCGTCACCGGGGACAAAGGATACCGGCTGGAGGATGTGAAGGCGGGAAAAACAACGCTGGAAGCCTTCATCGCCCAGCTGCGCGAGGAAGAGCTGGGAGGCCTCACCCGGGGCGAGGGCGCCATGGACAGCCCCCTGGGCCCGGCGGGGAACGCCGGCGCCTTCGGCGGCGTCATCCCGTCCCTGCGGGAGAAGGGCGTCCGGCCTGTCATCACCACCGACGGCCCCTCCGGCATCCGCCTGCGCTCCAGCTGCCTGCTCACCCCCTGCGCTGCCGCCCTGGCCTGCAGCTGGGACCCGGCCCTGGTGCAGGAGGTGATGGCCTGCGTGGGGCAGGAGCTGAACGAGCGGGGCAGTAGTATGCTGCTGGGCCCCGGGGTGAACATCCACCGGGACCCCCTCTGCGGCCGGAATTTCGAGTATTATTCCGAAGATCCCCTGCTCTCCGGCAAGCTGGCCGCCGCGGCGGTGCGGGGCATCCAGCGTCACGGCGCTTCCGCCTGCCCCAAGCACTTCTGCTGCAACAATCAGGAGCATATGCGCAATATGGCCGACTCCCGCATCTCCGAGCGGGCCCTGCGGGAAATTTATCTGCGGGTGTTTGAAATTTGCATCCGGGAGAGCAGTCCCCGGTGTATCATGACCAGCTATAACCCCCTCAACGGCGTGTGGAACCATTACAATTACGACCTTGTCACCACCGTGCTGCGCGCTCAGCTGGGCTACACCGGCTGCGTCATCACCGACTGGTGGCTGGTGCCCGCCGACGACCCGGATTTTGAGGGCCTGCGGGTCCACGCCTACCGGGTGCGGGCGCAGGTGGACGTGTTCATGCCCGGCAACCATAGCTACGGCGATGCGCCCTATCATTCCGACGGAACCCTGCTGGAAAGTCTGGGAAAGCCCGGGGGCATCACCCGGGGCGAACTGCAGCGCTCGGCAGCCAATGTCCTGCGCTTCGTGCTGGACATGGCCTGAGCGGGGCGCGGGGAGCTTTGTTCGATGAAAAAGGAGGTGCTGCAATTTTGCGGCACCTCCTTAAATTAAACTTGCCGACTGTTTTGGAGCCGGCATTTTGGTTCTGAAAGAGCCAAAATCGTTCCATATCGCAGCAAATTCCTGGGCGCGTTGCAAAATCTTCATTTTGCAACGCGCCCAGGGTGCTTACGCAATCAGCCTCCGTGCTCGGCTGCGCCGCGCTCCTGCTCCAGATTGGAGACAAAATGATAGCTGTCTCCCGCCGGGCGCAGTGTGACCACCATATCCCGATCCCGGCAGATACCCGCATCACCGTAAATCACATCGGCGTGATAGCGCAGGGAGATCGTGCCGTCCTCGTTGTACCACCCGTCTTCCACTTGCATCAGCCGCAGCTCGGAGTCGTTGACAATTAAATAATAGGCGTCAAATTCCTCCAAATAGATGAAGCTTTGCAAATGCCGCTTCCCGGATTCTTCCAGGTGGAGCCCCGTGAGATCAAAAAACACCTCTTCCATATGTTCCGCAGGGACCCTGACGCAGTCATAGAAGGCGATGCGGTCTTCGGCAGAGGGATCGGCCTCCGCCAGCAGCTCCCTCTCTTCGCCGGTGAGAGGACCTTCCTGCTCATAGCCGCCGCCGTAAAACAGATATCTCAAGGAGATCTCCGAGGCCGACTCGTAGATGGTGTTGAGCGCGTGGTTCCGCACCGCCTGTCGGCTCAGCTCCCGCGCGTCTCCTCCCGGGAAGAAAAACTCCGTATTAAAATAATCCAGCTCCTCCTGTGTGAGCTGCCGCGGAGAATCCACAGGCACCGCAGGCAAGGGGGAGGGCGCTTGGGAATGCGTGGGCGGCGGTGTCGGACTGGGGGAAGGTGACGCCGGCGCCGGGGGCGTGGCGAGCGGCGTTTGGGTCGGTGTTTGCTGAACCGGCGTCCCCGGCTCCGCCCGGCAGGCGGTAAGGCAGAGCGTGAGGGCAGACAGCAGGAACGCAAGGCGTCTGCGCATGGGATCATCCTCCTTTTCGAACAGGGCTTCCGGGGCTGCACACAGGCAAAAAAAGCGCATAAACCGACACATGCAGTCCGGCTTATGCGCGTAAAGCTGTGATTTTGCATTGTTCCCGCTGCCTTCGGAAGCAG
>JAZSQG010000380.1:0-3418 GCA_045537855.1 Oscillospiraceae bacterium | reverse complement strand
TCCCGAGGACTGCGTGGGCACCGCCCTGTTCCTGGCCGCCCCCGCTTCCGACTTCCTCACCGGCAACATCCTGTATCCCGACGGCGGCCTGACTGCCATCGGCTAAGGAAATGAAAAAAAGGGGCGATGCAAAATGTAAATTTTACAACGCGCCGCACACGGAACCCTGGTTTCGTGTGTAAATTCCGTAGGAATTTGATGCAATATTTACCGTTTTTGGCTCAATGAGAGCCAAAATGCCGGCTTCGAGACTGCCGGCAAGGTAAATTTGCGGGGGTGTTGCAATTTTGCAACACCTCCAGAGAAAGGCTTATTCCACAGGCAGCCACACTTCAAAGTAGCCGGTGAGCTCCTTGCGCTCCTCGTCCAGCACGCTGCACACCAGATTGCCCACGGCGCCGCCGGTGACCTTCCGGCCCGTCTGAGCCGCATAGTCCAGCATGAACTGGAGATGCCGGGGGGTAAAGGCGTTTTTGCCGGAGCTTTTGAAGGCGGAATAAATGCTCAGCTGCGAGGGGAGACGCCGCAGGGGCGGCTTCACCACCACGCCCAGCTCCTCCGCGTAGGGGACGGGCATGGAGAAGCCCCAGGCGAAGTCATCCCCGTCACCCAGAAGCCCGTCCTGGGGTATCTCGAAGTGACGCTGAATGAAGGGCATGTATTCCAGCCACTGGCGGCTGAGCTTCTGCAGCTCAGGGCTGTTGTCATAGTGGTCGTTGAAGCGGTTGAGGTAGCAGATCACCTCCGGGCTCTGGGTCAGTTCACAGACGCCCAGACAGGCTTTGACCCGGTTGACGTCGTCCCGGTGCTTGCGCAGGCGCTCCAGCAGCAGCTCCTGCTGCCGGATGTGGGCTTCCAGCTCGTCTCCCTTCTCGTCCAGCAGGCTCACCAGGTCCCCGTGATAACAGTCGGTGACCATATAGGCCACCTGGGGGATGCCGAAGCCGAAGCGCTTGTACCAGAGGCAGTCGATGAGGAAGTTGATGTCCCAGGCGTCATAATAACGGTAATCGTTGTTTTTGTCCTTCTGGGGCGTGACCACGCCTTTCTTCTCATAATAGCGAAGCAGGTCTGTTGAGATGCCCAGGATCCTGGCCACATCTCCGATCTTGTAACGCATGGCGCATTCCCCCTTTCCATGTTGAAGACAGTATATCATACTTCACATTAAAAAACAAACAGGAGGATACCACAATGGCATACATGCCTCTCAGAAAAGAAGAGCTGTACCTGGAAACCGAAAAGATGACCAAGATCTGGGATCTGAGCCTCCCCTGGGGCGTTGACACCCCCCTGTGGCCCTTCCCCGGCGCCCGCAGCGACCTGGCCTTCCCCCGCGGCCAGTACCTGGAGCGTTTCCACAAGCGCACCATGACCTACACCGGCACCCTGCATGCCGCCACCCATATGGATGCCCCCAACCACACCCTCCACGAGGAAGAGGTTGACCGCGCCCGCTACGGCTACACCCTGGCCGAGATCAAGCTGGAGCACTGCATCGGCACCGGTGTCATCCTGGACATGACCTGGATGTACGACGAGTTCCAGGAAAAGTTCAATGCCGCCGAAGGCGATCCCGCCCGCATGGGTGAGATCTGGCGCATCATCACCCCCGAAGACGTGGAGAACGCCTGCAAGAAGGACGGCCTTGAGATCCGCCCCAACGACTGGGTCATCATCAACACCGGCTTCCATCGCTTCTGGCGCATCAACAACGACAAGTACTTCAACTACTATCCCGGCCTCGGCCCCGAAGTCTGCAAGTACCTGATGTTCGAAAAGAAGATCAAGGGCATCTCCGGCACCTGGGGCGCCACCGACAGCCCCCTGTGGCACTATCCCACCAAGGAGCAGATGCCCTGGCTGCACACCAACTACAAGCTGGCCACCGGCCGCGATCTGGACGTGGACTACCCCGACTACGAGCCCTGCCACCGTCTGTTCGCCCAGCACGGTGTCGTGACCGTTGAGAACGCCGGCGGCGACATCGACCAGGTCACCGGCAAGAGAATGATCATCTCTGCCTTCCCCTTCCGCTGCGAAATGGCCGACGGCGGCTTCGTCCGTCTCTGCGCCTGGGAAGAAGGCTCCTTCTAAGTCCCCAAAGGCAATAAAACCCGCATAATATGGGCGGGCGGAGGCGGAAACCCGCCGCCGCCCGCCGATGCAGGCCGGGGGCTGCCCGATGAAGACAGCCTGACCCGGGCCTGCGAAAAACCCGAATAATAAGGAGAAACTTTGCTAGGCAAAGCATGTCGAATGATGAAAACATTTGAAGACATCAAGAAGATCGCGGTACTTGGCGCCGGCACCATGGGCCCCGGCATCGCCCAGACCTTTGCCATGGGCGGCTATGAGGTCACCATGTGGACCCGCAGTGAGTCCACCCGTGAAAAGGCCAAGGCCAGCCTCTATACCAGCCTGAAGACCTTCGCCGAGGAAGGCGAGATCGCCCCTGAGGACGTGGACACCATCTTTGCCCGCGCCCACTTTGAACTGACCGTGGCGGAAGCGGTGCAGGGCGCCGACTTTGTCATGGAAACCATCGTGGAGAAGAAGGAAGCCAAGGAAGAGCTCTACGCCCAGCTGGCTGAGATCCTTCCCGAGGATGTCATTGTCGCTTCCAACACCAGCGCCCTGAACATCTTCGAAGTGGTGCCCGAAAAGCTCCTGCCCCAGCAGATCATCTGCCACTGGTATGCGCCTCCCCAGCTCATCCCCCTGGTGGAAGTGGTCAAGAGCGAGCAGGCGCCTCAGGAGTATGCGGACATCGCCGTGAAGCTCCTGACCAAGTGCGGCAAGACCGCCGTTCTGATGAAGAAGTTCATCCGCGGCTACATCGTCAACCGCCTGCAGCAGTGCCTCAACCGGGAAGTCTTCTATCTTCTGGACAACGGCTACTGCGATGCGGAAGCCATCGACCTGGCGGCAAAGGCCTCCTTTATTCCCCGGGCGGTGGTGCTGGGCCTGCTGAAGCGCGCTGACTTCGGCGGTCTGGATATGACGGCCAATAACTACCGCAACCACAGCTACACCATGCCCGAAAACGGCGATGAGATGCCCAGCAGTCTGGCTGAGCTGGTGGATGCCGGCCATTACGGCATCAAGACCGGCAAGGGCTTCTACGACTACACCGGCGTGGATATCGACGCTCTGAAGGTCAAGCGCGACAAGCAGCTCTTCGAGGTGTTCCGTGTCGCCAAGAAATTCATGGACGACCCTGTCTGATTGAAGGGAAAGGAAAGAGAAAATGTCTAAGAGCAATAAGATCATCATCCAGGTTTGCCTGTGCGGCGCCGGCACCAAGAAGGAGCAGGCCCCCACTGTGCCCTACACTGCGGAAGAACTCAGCCAGCAGATCGTGGAATGCGCCAAGGCCGGCGCCAGCATTGCCCACATCCACGTCCGCGAGGACAAG
>JAZSQG010000096.1:0-5951 GCA_045537855.1 Oscillospiraceae bacterium | reverse complement strand
CCTCTGCCCCAACAATGCCCTGGTGCTCTACGGCCGGGAGACGGAGGCAAAGGAAGTTTACCGGCAGGTGCGCAAGGACAAGATGTTTTACGACGCTTAAGTCGGATCGTAGCCATGTCGTTCTGTGGGCCAAGGAGTTGTAGTGGGGATTTGTCTTCCTAAGACCGCTTGGCCTCCGACTTCCTCTGCCCCAACAATGCCCTGGTGCTCTACGGCCGGGAGACGGAGGCAAAGGAAGTTTACCGGCAGGTGCGCAAGGACAAGATGTTTTACGACGCTTCCGGCGGCGGCGTCACCCTCTCCGGCGGGGAAGCCATGCTCTACCCCGACTTTGCTTCCGAGCTCTTCCGCCTGCTGGGCACGGAGGGCATCCACCGCTGCATCGAGACCTGCGGCGATGTGCCCTGGGCGTCTTTTCAGGCCCTGCTGCCGGTGACGGACCTGTTTCTCTACGACCTGAAGCACATGGACGAAGCAGCGCACCTCCGCTGGACCGGCAGGAGCAACCGGCGTATTCTGGAAAACGCCCGGCAGTTGGCTGCCCTGGATGCGCCCCTGCACTTCCGCCAGCCCCTCATTCCCGGCGTCAACGATGACGAAGGGCATATTCGGCAGACGGCGGAATTCCTGCGCTCCCTCCCCGGAGACCGGGCGCAGCTGGAGCTGATGCCCTACCACCGGGCGGGCAAAACGAAGTACGAGGCCCTGGACCGGGTCTATGAAACCGGGGAACTGCTTCCCCATTCGAAGGAAGAACTGGAACGGGTACGCAGCAGCTACGAAGCCCTGGGCATCGCCTGCAGCGTGTCCGCCTGAAGGAGGTTATACCATGGCATATAACATTGACCTGCAGCTCCTGCAGGAGATCGACAAGCTGGAACTCAGCAGCCGCAATCAGGCCTGGCGCAGCGCCATGAAGGCCGCGCCCTGGCGGGTCAGCCCCGACCGGGAACGCTGGACGGTGAAGTCCTGGCAGGAGACCGCGGGCCTGGACCTGCAGCTCCGCCGGGCGGAGCTCCTCCGCTGCGTGCTGGAAAATCTGGAGATTTCCATTCTCCCCCATGACGAGATCGTGGGCCGCCCCACCCCCTGGGTCATCGGCTGCCAGACCTCCTTCGATGTCTGCGGCGACTACATCCCCGGCATCTGGGATGACAGCGGCAGCTTCGCCGCCACCCTGGACGCCACGGTGGAGATGGACGGGGAAAGCCTGGAAGTGCTGCGCCGCAGCGCCCGCCTCTTCCGGGGCACTACCCTGCCGGAAATGACCTACAAGGCCTGGGAGCAGCTGGTGGGCAGCTGGGTGCGGGACGCGGAAGACGCCAAGCTCAAGGACCCCAGTCTGGATTCCGCCATCACTGGCCAGAGCACCAGCGTGCTGGCCTGGAAGAAGATCCTGAATAAGGGTCTGCTGGCCTACATCGACGAATGTGAGGAGCAGATCCGCAAGTACATTGAAGCAAAAGGCACCGATTCCGACAAGGTCTACTTCTGGCGCTCCGCCCAGATCGTGCTCCGGGCGGTGATCCGCCTGGCCGAGCGCTATGCGGAGCTGGCCGGGGATATGGCCGCCAAAGCAGACAGCGAAGAAGAACGCCTGCGCCTGCAGGAGATCGCCCGGATCTGCCGCAAGGTGCCCGCCCAGCCTGCCGGCAGTCTGCGGGAAGCCCTCCAGTCCATGCAGTTCTGCAATTTGGCCAAGATGCTGGAGAACCCCATTCAGAACAACTGCCACTGGGGCCGCGCGGACCAGTACCTCTACCCCTACTTCAAGGCGGATCTGGAGGCGGGCGTGCCTCTGGAGACCCTCAGCAGCTATCTGGCCGACCTCATCGGCCGCTGGGGCACCCAGACCTTCGTTTCCTCCGGCTCCCAGAAGGAAAGCCATCAGATCAACTTCGGCATCAACAATGTGATGGTGGGCGGCATGGGACAGGACGGCAGCGACCAGTCCAACGAGCTGAGCTACCTGTTCCTCCATCTGGTGAGTCTGCTGCAGCTCAGCAGCCCCACGGTGGGTCTGCGCTGGAACCGGCAGACGCCACACTGGCTCATGGACAAGGCCATGCGCACCAATCTGGCCACCCGGGGCGGCATCCCCCTGTTTGAAAACGATGAGACCGTCACCGCCAGCTTTGTGCGGGACGGCATCCCCTACGAAGAAGCAGTGGAATGGTGTGGCCTCGGCTGCGTCTATCCCACGGTGCCCAGCCGCGCCGAGCACTACGGTGCCGAGGGCGTGGCCGCCATCAATCTGGCCGGCATCCTCCACATGACCCTCCACGACGGCCGGGACATCAATGGCCGCCAGACCGGCCTGCACACCGGCGAGGGCAGGGACTACAAGGATTTTGAAAGCCTCTATGCGGCCTTCCTCTCTCAGCACCGGCAGCTCTGCCACCGGGTGCTGTGGCTGGGCGGCGTGGCCCGGGACATGGGCGGCAAGTACCTGCGCCTGCCCCTGCTGAGCATTCTGGGGCTGGAAAAGAGCATGGAGCTGGGCCAGGATCTGCTCCTGCCCCACCCCGACTGGAGCCTTTACGGCATTTCCGACCGGGCCATCATCGACGTGGCCGACTCCCTCACCGCCCTGAAAAAGCTGGTCTTTGACAGCGGCAAATATACCATGGCGGAGATCATGGAGGCACTGGACTCTAACTTTGCCGGAGAAGCGGGCGAAAGCCTGCGCCTGGAGCTGCTGCACCAGCCCAAGTACGGCAACGATGACCCGGAGGCGGACGAACTGGTGCGCAGGATCGGGCAGGACAGTGCAGCCATCATCCACGAATTTGACAACGCCCCCTTCCGCCCCTTCATCATCTCCCGGGAGGGTCTGGCCTGGCATTATTACGGCGGTCTGGGCGTGGGCGCCCTGCCCAACGGCAGGAAGGCCCTGGAGCCTCTGAACGACGGCAGCCTCTCCCCCATGCGCGGCGCGGACAGGGAAGGCCCCACGGCGGTGCTCCGTTCCGCCTGCGCCAGCGGCTTCGGGGAATGTGCCTATGCCTCGGTGCTGAACCAGAAGTTCTCCTCCTCCCTGCTGGCCAGTGAAGAAAGCGTGGATAAGCTCATCGCCTATACCAACGCCTTCATGGGCGCGGGCGGCACCCACATCCAGTTCAACATTCTGGATACCCAGCAGCTGCTGGACGCCCGGAAGCACCCGGAAAACTACCCCGATCTCATCGTGCGCATCGGCGGCTTCTCGGCCTACTTTGTGCAGCTCTCCCCGGAAATTCAGGACGATGTGATCTACCGCAGCGAATTCAACCTGTAAATGCAGATGAAAAGGCCGGGCGAAGCAAGCTTGCTTCGCCCGGCTCTTTTTGTCCGCTTACATTTCCAGCTCCGTGCGGGAAATGAGGTCGTTCTGCCCGGTGATGTGCAGTTCCACGAAGTAGGCCGAGAAGCCGGCCACGCGCACCACCAGATCCCGGTATTCCTCCGGCTTCTGCTGGGCCGCCCGGAGGGTATCGGCGGAAATGACGTTGATCTGGATCTCCATGCCGCCCATGTCGAAATAGGTCTGGATCAGCTGAATGAGCTTTTCCACGCCCTCGGCCCCGTTGAGGCAGGAGGGGCTGAACTTCATGTTGAACAGGGTGCCGTTGGAATAGTGGCAGCAGGCCACCTGCGCCACGCTGGAGATCACCTGGGTGGGGCCTTCCTTGTCCATGCCCTGCACGGGGCTGATGCCGTCGGCCAGCGGGGTGCCCGCCTTGCGCCCGTCGGGGGTAGCCCCGGTCATCATGCCGAACATGACGTTGGTGGTCACCGGATAGAGGCCCGCAGCGTAGTGGCACATCCGGGGATTGGAGCAGGAGACCACCGCATCGTGGAAGGCCTTACCCGCAAAGGCGGCCCACTTGTCCACCTCTTCTTCGCCGTTGCCGTAATGGGGGCAGTCATAGCGGATGTAATCCCGCAGCTCTTCGTAGCCCTCCCAGTCGCTCATCAGGGCATCGTAGAGCTGGGCGGGGCTGCACTTCTTCTCGTCATAGCACAGGCGCTTGATGATATACAGGCAGTCGGCCATATTGCCGATGCCAACCCCGGCCATGCCGCAGGAATTGTACTTGGCGCCGCCGTACATCACGTCCCGGCCGCTTTCCATGCAGCCGTCCATGGTGGCGGAAACGATGGGCAGGGGGAGCTGATCCCGCATGATGTACTCGCACTGGTTGACGCACATGGCGTGCCAGCCCACGAAGTAATCCAGCTGTCGGACGAAGGCATCCAGCACTTCTTCGAAGGTCTCCATCTGGGCCAGGGTGCCGGTGGCAAGGCCCACCTGCCTTCCGCCGGGGGTCCGGGGCGCACTGTCATCCCCCCGGCGCCGGGCGCCGTAGGAGCCCGCTGTGGGCGGGAGGCGGCCATCGTTGATGGCCAGCCACAGGGCATTGACGATGTTGAGATAGCTGACGCTGCCGGTGCCGCCGCAGGCAGGCCATTCGCTGCCGGTGCCGCCGGGCTCCACGCAGCCGATGAGGCTGTAATTTCTGGCGTCCTCCAGGCTCATGCCCCGCCCCATCAGGGCAGGAATGATGGCGTCGTCGCTTTCAAAGGTGGGCACGCCGCCGCAGATCTTGGTGGTCTCAATGGCCAGCTCCCACAGGGCCTTTGGCGTTCCCTTATGGACCCGCAGGGACTGGGGAGGATCGTGGAGCACCAGCCGGGCCATGCTCTGGAGCATCATGTAGCTCACCCGGTTGGAGGCGTCGTTGCCCTCGGCGTCCACACCGCCCAGACACATCATCTGGCCGGAGGTGTAGCCGGGGTTGGACTGGGTGGCACCGTAGCTCCAGGGCTTGTTCATCTCCGCCACCTTCAGGTAGAAGAGATCCAGCAGCTCCTGGGCGTAATCCTCGGTGATGGTCCCTGCCGCCAGATCCCGCTCCAGATAGTCGCCCAGATACTGGTCCACCCGGCCGAAGCTGATGCCGTGCATATTGGCGTCCAGACACAGGACGGTCTGGTACATAAACAGGGCCTGCACCGCCTCGTGATAGTTCCGGGCGGGCTTCTCCACGCACCAGTCCAGGGCGCTGACCATGCTGTCCAGCTCGGAGCGGCGCACAGGGTCTGCGCAGGCGGAGCGCATTTCCTCCGCCCGGCGGGCGTAGCGTTTGGTAAGGGTGATGGCCGCCTCGCTGACGATGGCCACCGCCCGATAGAAATTATACTGCTCCACCGTGTCCATGGGGAGCTTCTGTTCAATGAGCTCCGCCATCTTCGCCCGGGCTTCGTCCCGGATGGCCCCGAAACCCTTGCGGATGACCTTGTTGTAGCCCGCCACGAAGTGACCCACGGGGGTATCCACGATCACATCCCGGCTGAGCATGGTGATGCCGTTGTTGTCATGGTCGTAATACTCGTCCAGAATATGGGCCCGGGTCTTGGCATCGTTGCTCTCGCCCTCCCAGTAGTGGAGGGTGTCCAGCACGTACTTTGCGTCCTCTTCGGAAATGATGTAGGGGTCGATATCCCGGGTGCGGATGGTGCCGTCCCCGATCTCCTGCCGCAGGAAGGTGACGCAGTTTTCCGGGTAGAGGGCTGCGGCCCGGAACTTTGCGCTCTGGGCGCCCACGATAACCTCTTCTTCCCCGATGCGCACGGGGATCTCCCGGCAGATGGCCTCCAGAGCCTTTGCCCGGCGGAGAATGCCGCTGAGGGCGGGGTTCTGCTGATAAAAGTCCGTGACAATTTTGTAGCGGGCGATGCAGATCTCGGGCTGCACATCCCGATAGGCCTTGCGGATGCGCTGCACCCGCGCCGTCACCGCTTTGAACGGATATGCCATGTTGTTTCCCTCCTTATTCCAGACAGAGATAGGCGTAGATCAGCTTCAGGGTGGCTTCCAGACCCTTCACATGGGTGCGTTCCATGCCGTGGCTGGCGCTGACGCCGCTGCCGATGAGGGCGCCCTTGAAATCCAGACCGGCGCTGCGGGC
>JAZSQG010000228.1:0-4797 GCA_045537855.1 Oscillospiraceae bacterium | reverse complement strand
CTCATCGGAGAGGCGGGAAGGACGCGCCGACAGCTGCGGGTCTGCTCCCGCTGCGGCTGCCCGTCCGCATGCTGCTGTCACGATGCGCTGCAGAAATAGAGGGGGAATGTTAAGCATATAGCGGAAGGGGAGGGACACTTTTGATATAGTCATGAAAAATGCTGTTCGGGAGGAATGGGAAATGGAGCCTGCCGCAGATATCCTGCACGTCATGCAGGCACGCAAGAGCATCCGGACCTATGACGGGAGACGGGTGCCGGAAGAACTGTGCAGTGAGCTCATGGACTTTGCGCGTACCGTCGAAAACCCCTACGGCGTGCCTGTGGAGTTCCGCCTGCTGGACGGCAGGCAACAGCACGGTCTCTTCTGTCCGGTGATCGTGGGGACGGAGCAGTTCATCGCCGCCAAATGTCCCGCCGGGCCGTATGCCAACGAAGCCTTCGGCTACAGCTTCCAGCAGCTGATCCTCCATGCCCACCGGCTGGGTCTCGGTACGCTCTGGGTGGGCGGCACCATGGACCGGGGGGTTTTTGAACGGGCGGTGGAGCTGCGGGAGGGCGAGATGATGCCCTGCATGACGCCCATCGGCTACCCGGCGGAGAAGCAGAGCCTCCGGGACAAAATGATGCGCAGGGGAATCGGCGCCGACAGCCGGGAAAAATTCGAAAGCCTCTTTTTTGACGGGGATTTTACCGTTCCCCTCAGCCCCATCCGGGCGGGCATCCTGGCAGAGGCACTGGAAGCTCTGCGCTGGGCCCCTTCTGCGGTGAACCGCCAGCCCTGGCGCCTGCTGCTGCGGGACGGCTGCCTGCATTTTTATCTCAGGCGCAGCCGGGGCGTGGGCAGCGAGGGAAACATCGACATCCAGCGGGTGGACATGGGCATTGCCATGGCCCAGTTTGCTCTGGCTGCGGAAGCCCGGGGCCTGGATGTGTATTTCCAGCGGGAGAGACCTGCGGTCGCGCCACTGGAAAAAACGGAATACATCGCCTCCTTCCGGCTGGAACGCTGACGCCGGGAATGGGGAGATAAAGCAGCCATTGCGGCACGCTTCGGATTCGGAGCGTGCCGCAATTGACTTTCCGGGGCGAAAGGCATAAAATCCGGTGTATCAAAAGGAACTGTCATCAGGAGGTTATACCATGCCCAATACCCTGTGTGTCTATGAATTCAGCCCCACGGGCGGGACCCGCCGCGCTGCGGCGCTTTTCTGCGAAGCCTTTGGCGGAGCGGTGGACGATGTGGATCTCATGCGCGTGCCGGAAGCGGCCGAAGCCGTCTGCGACCTGGCGGTGATCGCCATGCCGGTTTACGGCGGGCGGATCCCTGCCGTGGCGGCGGAGCGGCTGAAGCGGATCGGCGGCGCGGGGAAGCCCGCCGTGACGCTGGCGGTCTACGGGAACCGCGCCTATGAAGATGCCCTGCTGGAGCTGAACGAGCTGGCGAAGTGCTGCGGCTTCCGGGTCCTTGCCTCGGCCGCCGTCATCGCGCAGCATTCCGTGGTCCCCGCTGTGGGCGCGGGGAGACCCGACGCGGCGGACGAAGCTTCCCTGGCGGAGTTTGCCGCCAAGGTGGCGAAAAAGCTGGAGCGGGGCGAAGACAGCCCGGTGCAGGTGCCGGGCAGCGCCGAATATAAGCCCGCCATGTCCATGCCTGTGAGTCCCCAGTCCGGCGAGGGCTGCATCCGCTGCGGCGCCTGCGCGGCAGCCTGCCCCGTCTCCGCCGTCAGTCTGGAGGAGGCGGGTGTGGTGACGGACAGCGCGGCCTGCATGCTCTGCATGGCCTGTACCGCTGCCTGCCCTGCCGGGGTACGTGCGCTGCCCGGACCCGTGCAGGACATGATGGGGCAGATGCTGGCCCCCTTCGCCGAGCTGCGAAAGGAAAACGAGTATTTCCTGTAAAAGTACCCGGAAAAACGGAACCGGACATCCGCACACCGCGGATGTCCGGTTTTGTATTTACAGGGGGCAGGCTCAGTCCTCCAGCTCCTCGGGGAGCGGGTCGGGCAGGACGGCCCGGCGACCCGGGGCAGGCTTGTCTTCCAGCAGGGCATTCACATCCTGCAGCAATTCTTCGATGCTGAGATTGTCCGGGTCCTCCTCCGGCAGGGCGGGTGCGGGAGCCGCTTCGGCCCCTTCCGGGGCTTCCGCCGCTTCAGCAGTCGCTTCGCTCCGGGGCTGCAGCAGGGTCACCATGCACAGCAGGAGCTGGACGGCGGTGGCCAGGAAAAAGAGCCGGTCGGAGGGGCTGGGACAGCCCACCAGAGCCAGCACATCCAGATACACCGCAAGGCCGGTAAACACCAGACACTTGCGCAGCCGGGGACGGCCCACGATGAAGCCCGCCAGGGCGTACATGGAAATCAGCGAGGCGCAGAGGCCCAGATAGGCCCAGACGGTTTTGCTCAGGGAGGGCTCCGCCGCATTCTCCCGGAAATAGACCACCAGCCAGAGGCAGAGGAACAGCACCTGCACCGCGGCGGAGAGAAGCTTCTCCCCGTCCGACCGGGGGCGGTGATGGCTGAGACTGAGATTCACCCAGCCTGCGCCGCTGAGCCCGGCCATGAGGGCCAGCAGGCCGCAGACCAGGCAGTGCTCCGCCCACCAGCGCCGGGCCAGCTGCCAGGCGCCCAGCAGCAGTACCAGCAGGCCCAGAACGGAGACCGCCAGCGGCAGCACCGTGGCAGGGCGGAAGGCCTGTTCAAAGCGGGCGGGGATCGCCGCCGCGTCCAGCCTGCGGGCCAGCAGCACCAGACACAGGGCCAGCACAATACCAAGGCCGATGAGAACGGCGGTGGCGGGGACAAAGGCCATGAGCCCGGTTTTCGGGTCCGTGGCGGAAAGCAGCTCCAGCTTCCGCGCCGGCACGGCGCAGACGGTGAGCAGCGCCAGGGGCGCAGTAAAGCAGAGGACGGGTTTGCGCATAGCGAATCCTTCTTCCTGCATAGAATCGTAGTGTGGGACAGGCGGCGGCAGCCTGCTGTGCCCGTACCGCTCATACTATCACAATCTGCGGAAAAAAGGAAGTGGGCCTATGGGAGAGATTCGGTCGTTTTTTGCGCTGGCGGCGCTGACTGTCCTGCCGGTGCTGATTTTTGCCATGCTGGCGGCGGCGCAGTTTGCGGGGACAGGCCCGGCGGCTCCGGTCGGGGTATCTGCCGCTCCGGAGGTGACTGCCGCAGAAACGGAACAGCCGGAGGCGGAGATTCCGGCGGCGGAAGGGGAAGCGCCGGCATCGGAAGCCATGGCGGCGCAAAGCCGGGATGCCCGGCAGCGGGTGACCCTGCTCCGGGGGAGCGAGGGGGAAGTCCTGAGTATGGAGGACTACCTCGTGGGGGTGCTGGCAGGGGAAATGCCCGCCTCCTTTCACCCGGAAGCCCTGAAAGCCCAGGCGGTGGCAGCCCGGACGGACACCTGGTACCGCATGGCGGCCCGGGTCCACCCCGCCGGGGCCTGCTGCGACGACCCGGCCTGCTGCAAGGCCTATCTTTCCCCGGAGGAGCTCCGGAGTCGCTGGGGCGATGACTGGGAAGCGAACCGGGCCAAGCTCCGCCGGGCCGTGGCGGAGACGGACGGGCTCATCGCCACCTGGGAGGGAGAGGCCATTTTTGCGGCCTTTCACGCCGCCTCTCCGGGGAGCACGGAAAACAGCGAGGATGTGTAGCTCAGCGCCCTGCCCTACCTGCGCAGCGTGGAAAGTATGGAAACGGCGGCGGAGGTGCCGGATTTTTATGCCAGCGTCAGCTTCGGCTATGAGGAGCTGCGGCGGCTCCTGACTTCGGCGCTGCCGGAAGCGGAGCTGGGGCCCGAGGGCTCCGACTGGCTCACGGAGCCGGTCTATTCCGAGAGCGGTCGGCTGAAGCAGGTCTGCGTGGGAGGCGTGGAAGTGAGCGGAACCCGGCTGCGGCAGCTGCTGGGCCTGCGCAGCACCGCCGTCAGCTGGAGCTGCGGCGAAGCGGGTCTGCGCTTTGACACGGCGGGCTACGGCCACGGCGTGGGCATGAGCCAGTACGGTGCGGAGGTGATGGCCCGCAGCGGTGCGGACTGCCGGGAGATCCTGGAGCATTATTACAGCGGCATTACCCTGGAGCAGCTTTCGCCCCCGGAGGCGGGCTGACGGCGGGGTGACGGGAAGCGGCGGAGGGGAAACGGGGCGGCGCAGCTTCCGGGGATCATTGCGAAGAAACAGGTCAGACACTGCCAAAAGGAACTGGGATAATATAAACATAACATTAAGAAAAAATAAATTTTATGTAATGAAATGATGCGGGAGCAGGAGCGCCGGAGGGCTGCTGCGGGGCGTTCCCGGATAAAAACACGAGTTCTGACGCCTTTGGCGGCAAGAAGGAGGGGCATATTTCCCCCAGAAATGGCCACAGAACGGATAAAAAAACATAAATACGGGCTGTTCAAAATATAAAAACTGTGCTATGCTACTATACGAAGGAACAAACAGAAATATTAAAGAAGTATTAAGAGAAAAAAGAATGAGACTCGCAGAATTATGATTCTGCGAGCCCCGATTCCGGTGCATGTACCTTACCCGGCGGGCTTCATCTGCTCAATGCAGCTGCGAATGCCATCCAGGGATGGGTGAACATATATGTTTAATGTGGTGCTGACGCTGGAATGCCCCAGCACCTGACTGAGACTTTTTGCATCCAGCCCCAGCGCAATGCAGTGGGTTGCGAAGTTGTGCCGCAGAGCGTGGAAATTCAGCTCCGCTACCCCGCTGCGGTGCAGAACCAGCTTGAAATAGTCCTGATATACCCGGGGATCCACAAAGCTTTCCGCCCGG
>JAZSQG010000237.1:0-3679 GCA_045537855.1 Oscillospiraceae bacterium | reverse complement strand
ATATCCGGCTGGTTTACCGCTCGGCCCTGCTGCTGGCGGCTCTGGTGATCTATCTGCTGGGCCGCTTCGGACACGGCGCGGGCCTCGTGGCCTCCTGCGCGCCCCGCCCACCCTCCTGTTCCTCCTGTGGCTGGTGTTTATGGCGGAGGTGCTGCTGCGCTTTTTTGCCCCGCCCTTCGAAAGCATGGGCAGCCGGAAGCATTTGAAACGCAACTATGTTCCCGCCGGGGTCCCCGCTCCCCGGGGGAAGGCTGCCCGGCACAGGGGCGTGGCGGGGGGGGCCGCTGCCTGGCTGGGGCTCAACGGCATCATCGCCGCCCTGTATTTCCTGCAGGTCATCGACATGGGCATCCTGCTGCTCATCGCCATGGCCTACGCCGTGTGCGACATGATCTGCATCCTGTTTTTCTGCCCCTTCCAGACCTGGTTCATGAAAAACCGCTGCTGCGTCAGCTGCCGCATCTATAACTGGGACTTTGCCATGATGTTCACGCCTCTGGCCCTGATCCCCCATTTTCTCAGCTGGAGCCTGCTGGCCATGGGCCTGCTGCTCCTGCTGCAGTGGGAGCTGAGCGCAGTTCGCCACCCGGAGCGCTTCCGGGTCAGCTGCAACGGTGCCCTTGCCTGCTCCGCCTGCAGCGAAAAGCTCTGCCGCCACAAGCGGCAGCTGCGCAGCTTCCTTACAAAGCGGGCCCGCCTCCTGCGGGACAGCGTGGAGGACCTGCGGGAAAGCGTGGGCGACCGCTTCCGCCGGGACTGAGCGCGGCGGAAGTGCCTTGCAGGTAAAGTCCGCCGAAGAAAAAACAGATCAAGACACAAAGCGCCCCCGGAGACCGTGGTCTCCGGGGGCGTACTGCGCACTTGTCACCTGTATAATATGTTGCGGGCGTGTGTGCCCTCAGCGCCGGGCGAGCTGTGCAAGCTTTTTGGCGAGCCCGGCAATGTCCAGCTCGTGGGTGTTCTCGATGAGGGTGATGCCCATGTCCTTGGCCCGTCTGCGGAGGGATTCGTTGCTGGCCCGGTTGCCGCTGAGGGCGGAGCAGACCAGCGCCCGGCGGGCATAGCCGCCGCCGAAGCGGCCCGCCACCACGTCCAGCTCATACAGGGCCTCCTTCTTCACATCTCCTGCCTTGCAGGAGAGGAAGTAGGAGGTGAGCCCCCGGATAAGGAGCCCGTCCACCTCGTTGCGGGTCTCGGCGGTGTCCCGGCGGTTTTCCACCACGCCGTCCCAGTCCAGCACCACGCCCTGATGCACGTCCTGATACATGCCGCATTCCCGGGCGGCGAAGCGGGTCATCAGCTCCAGGGTCAGCCCGGCGGTGCCCAGCATCCGGCGGATGGCATCGTCCCGGTAGGAAAAACGCAGGCCCTTTTCCGTGATCTTCAGATTCAGCAGGAAGCCGGCCTTTGCCAGCTTCCGCAGCCCGGTCTGCACGGTGGGGGAGGGGCGCAGCCCCGGCGCGTCCACCCGGAGCCCCTGGGTGTATTTCCCCAGCCGGTTGAAGAAGCTGCTGATGCGGTTGAGGAAGCGGGGGTCCCTGCGGCAGAAGGACCAGAGCCCCTCCACCGTGCTGCGAAGTTCCGGGCTGTCCGGCAGCTCCCGGTCGCCCCCGCCCATGAGAAGTCCGCCGTAGAGCACCAGCAGCTGCCCGGCGGGAAGGCTCACCAGCCGGCAGGTGGGGGCGGCCCCGCAGGTGCACACGGATTTGCCGCAGTTCAGGTCCGTCTGGAACATGGGGATCTTGTGGCGCTCGGAAAGGAGGCCCATGGCCACCAGCACCAGTTCGCTCCCTCCGGTGAGGTCAAAGCGGCAGCCTTCTTCCCGGAGGAGGACTGCTTCGGCCTTTGCGGTAATATCCTCCAGGCTGCAGCGGTCCACTTCGATGAATTCCGGCTCCCATGGGCAGTTCCGGGCCCGGAAAAAGCGGCGGAGATTGTTCTTGCGTCCTTCGGTCATGGTGTCGGGATAGCCCAGATAGACCGGTTTGTCCTCCGGATAGAGGAGATGTGAAGCGATATTTTCCAGCGGTTCCGCGTCGAACAGTTCGATGATGGTACCCATGCCGCGTCCTCCCGTAAGCCGTGAAACAAGGCGGTTTTTCTGTCACATCATAGCACAAAAACGGAGGAAATGGCAAGATATACTGTGCCTGCCGCCCCCTCCACCACAGGATATTCTTGTTGACTTTCCGCCAGTCAGGACTTACAATGTAGACATAGTATTATACTCATGTATTATACCCATTTCATACGGAGGTTGTTTTTCATGGAAGAAAACAAAGCTAGCGTGGGAATGAGGGTCACTCAGGAAGCCGCCGCCGGTCAGGCTGCTGCTGCCATTGAGGCCATGCCCGTTTCTCTGACGCAGTATCGCTGCCCCCTGTGCGGCAAGTACTACGCCAGCTACACGGAACTGGTCAATCATTACGGCGAAGCGCATCCCGACAACGTGGCGCCTATCACCGTCACTCTCACCATCAACGGCAAGAGCTGCGACATGCTGCTGGAGCCCCACTGGACTCTGAAGCAGGCCCTGCAGTTCAAGCTTGGTCTCACCGGCGCCAAGCACATGTGCGACCGCGGCGCCTGCGGCTCCTGCACCGTCATCAAGGACGGCCGTCCCGTTCTCAGCTGCCAGATGCTGGCCTGCGAATGCGAGGACTCCCAGATCCAGACGGTGGAAGGCATCGCTGCCGATCCCAAGTGGAAGCCCCTCATCGACGCCTACTGCAAGTGGGACGCCATGCAGTGCGGCTACTGCACCCCCGGTTTCCTGGTCACCGCCAAGGCGCTCCTGGACCGGAATCCCCATCCCACCGAGATGGAGATCAAGACGGCTCTGGCCGGCAACATCTGCATCTGCGGTACTTACCCCCGTCACTCCCAGGCCATCCTGGAGGCGGCTGAAATCATTGCGAAGGGAGAGAACTGAGCATGGCAGATATCGTCGGCGTTAACGGCCAAAGAGAAGAGTTTCGCGTCGTAGGTAAGCCCAACAAGCCCGGCATCCTTTCCTACGCCCTGGCGTCCGGTATTGCCAAGTTCGGCATCGACTATACCGCGCCCGAAATGCTCCACGCCAAGTTCCTCCGCAGCCCCTACGCGCATGCCCGCATCAACGGCATCTGCACGGAGAAGGCCTGGAAGGTCCCCGGCGTGGTGGACATCGTCCTGTGGGACGATCCCGACCTCATGGGTCTGGGCGGCAGCCCCTTCGGCCCCCCTCAGTCCTATCTGGGCAACGTGGCCCATCAGGAAAACCAGGAAGTCGGCGCCATCGTGGTCGCCGAGACGGAAGATGCCTGCGAAGCCGGCATCCGCGCCCTGGAAGTGGACTGGGAAGTCCTGCCCTTCATCGTTGACCTGCGCAAGGGCACCGATCCCAGCCTGCCCACCATCCGCACCGCCGAAGACAACGGCCCCCCCGATATGTTCAGCGCCAAGCCTGCCAAGCCCAAGGAAGGCAACCTGAGCTGGGTGGATAAGATCGAGGGCGACATGGCTGCGGGCGAGAAGCTGGCGGACTACGTCATCGAGTATGACACCAACCTGCCCATCTTCGCTTCCCACATCCCCAACCCCCCCACCTCCATCGCCTGGTGGTTCGATGATCCCTATCACGGCCCCGGCAAGAGCCTGCATATTGAAGGCGCTGTCCAGCGCCGCGACAATATCGCCC
>JAZSQG010000331.1:0-3263 GCA_045537855.1 Oscillospiraceae bacterium | reverse complement strand
GGCTTTTGAGGGTGCTGTCCAGACTGGAGCCCTTCACCGGGAAGCGGCCCCGATAGTCAATGAAGCGCTCCCAGGGCAGGGCCCTGGTGCCCTCAAACAGGGCGTCAAAGCTCTTTGCCTCAAATTCTCCCAGCAGGACATAGACCCGCTCGCCGGTGCGCAGCAGGAGATTGGCCTTGACCAGATCGGCCTCCTCCCCGTCGAAGAGGACGCGGCCCGTCTCCGTGCGCACGTTGCTGCAGCCCATGTAGCGCAGTTCGTCTGCGGCAAGGCCCTCCAGCCCGAACAGGCAGGGTACGCAAAGGGTCATCATAGGCTTCCTCCCAACTTCGCCGTAAAGGCGTGCCAGTTTTCAATCTGCATGTGGCCGGTCACCGTGAGGCCTGCCCGGATCAGGGCGTCGCGCACCTCGTCCTGCCGCCCGTCGATGATGCCGGAGCAGATGAGGGTGCCGGTGGGAGCCAGCCAGCGGGGCACATCGCCGCTGAGGGCGATGATCACATCCGCCACAATGTTGAGAAACACCAGGTCGTAGCGGCAGCGGCCGATCTTCAGGCGCAGGGCGCCGTCGCTGAGGGCGTCCCCGGCATAGACTTCCAGCCGGTCCTCCACCCGGTTCAGCGCGGCGTTTTCCATGGCCACGTTGGGGGCCTTTTCGTCAATGTCGCAGCCCAGGGCGTGTTTTGCACCCAGCACCAGGGCGGCGATGGCAAGGATGCCGCTGCCGCAGCCCAGGTCCAGCACCTCCCGGGCGCTGCCCGCCAGGTTTTCCGCCGCCTCCAGGCACATGCGGGTGCTGGGGTGGCTGCCGGTGCCGAAAATGAGGCCCGGGTTCAGCCGCAGCACGGCACGACCCTCCGCAGCGGGGGCTTCCTCCCACTCCGGCACCACCAGCAGGCGGTCGCCGATCTGCAGCGGCTTGTAATAACGCTTCCAGTTATTCTCCCAGTCTTCGTCCCGCACCCGGCGGGTCTCCACCTGGGGGTAGCCCGCAGCCTGCAGGGCTTCGCGGTATTCCAGCAGGGTGCTGCGCCCCGCTTCGTCATCTTCCAGATAGAAGAGGACCCGGCACAGCCCCTTCCGGGAGGCCATGAAATCCTCATCGATGTAATCCCAGTACTGCTTGCTGTTCCGGATAAAATCCGCCAGGTCCTTTTCGTCCTCGACCACCAGACCGGATACACCCAGATCTTCCAGCAGGGCGCAGAGGGCATCGCTGCCGCCCTGTGCCTCCACGGCCACTTCCAGCCACTGCATCGTTTTCTCCTCACTTTCTTTGCACACTAATTTAATAATATAACACGGGAAGAAAGGATTAGCAATCCTTAAAACCGGGGAATGGGCTTGCTTTTGGCCGGAAGACGGGGTATAATAGTCCGCCGTTTTGCGGCAGAGAGGAATGTGAAGATATGGAACAGGTTTTGGCTTGGATTGAACGGGTTAACGGCGCCGTCAACGGCTTTGTGTGGGGCGTACCCGCGATGCTGTGCATCATCGGCGTGGGTATCTGGCTCAGCGTGCGCACGGGCTTTGTGCAGTTCCGGCGTTTCCCCCACGCCATGAAGGCGACCCTGGGAAAGCTGCTGAAAAAGGAACGTGCCGGTAAGGGCGCCCTGACGCCCCTGCAGGCGGTGTGTACGGCCCTGTCTGCTACCGTGGGTACCGGCAACATCGCCGGCGTGGCGGGCGCCATCGCCATCGGCGGCCCCGGCGCAGTGTTCTGGATGTGGATCTCGGCCCTGCTGGGTATGTGTACCAAGTTTGCCGAGGTGACGCTGGCGGTCCACCACCGGGAGCGCAATAGCCAGGGCGATTTCGTGGGCGGCCCCATGTACTACATCAGGAACGGCCTGAAGAAGCATTGGCGCTTCCTGGCGGTGCTTTACGCCATCTTCGGCGTCATCACCGTCTTCGGCACCGGCAATGCCACCCAGGTGAACACCATCACCACCGCCATCAATACGGCGCTGATGAACTTCGGACTGGTCAGCGCGGAGCGCACCGGCACGGTGAGCCTGATTCTGGGAATCGTCATTGCCATTCTGGTGGGTCTGGTTCTGCTGGGCGGCGTCAAGCGCATCGGCAGCGTGGCGGAAAAGCTGGTGCCCTTTATGGCGGTGCTGTATGTGCTCATGGGTCTGGGCGTGGTGCTGCTGAATCTGCGCAGCGTGCCCGAAGTGTTCCGCATGATTTTCGTAGGCGCCTTCAATCCCCGCGCCGTCACCGGCGGCGTGGTGGGCGGGGCCTTCCTTGCCATGCAGAAGGGTGTGGCCCGGGGCATTTTCTCCAACGAAGCGGGTCTTGGTACCGGCTCCATCGCCCATGCTGCCTCGGAAGTGAAGGACCCTGTGGAGCAGGGCTACTTCGGCATTTTCGAAGTGTTCATGGACACCATCATCATCTGCACCCTTACGGCTCTGACCATCCTGTGCAGCGGCGTCACGGTGAACTACGGCGCGGCGGCCGGTGCGGAGCTCACGATCAGCGGCTTCACCGCCACCTACGGCGGCTGGATCAGCATCTTCACCGCAGTGGCCATGTGCTGCTTTGCATTCTCCACCATTCTGGGCTGGGGACTTTACGGCGCCCGCTGCCTGGAATTCCTGGCCTCCGAGAAGTTCATCAAGCCCTTCATGGTGCTGTATTCTCTGGTTGCCATTGTGGGCGCCACCATGGACCTGGGCCTGCTGTGGAGCGTGGCGGAGACCTTCAACGGTCTCATGGCCATCCCCAACCTGATCGCCCTGTTCCTGCTCAGCGGCACCGTGGTGAAGCTGCTGCGGGAGCGCAAGCAGCGGTAAGCCTGCCTGTACATAAACAAGAAAAACGCCCCCGGAACGGCTGCGGCCTGTCCGGGGGCGAAGTTTGTACCGCCGGGGCCCTGCCGCTCCCCCGGGAAGGCAGGCCGTCTTGACTGAAAAAGCCCTTCATGGTACATTAAAGGGTAGACAAAAAAGAAGCGGCCAAGAGTGCCGCAAAGAGAACGGACGCCTCTGCGTCCGCCGGAGGGACTGGTTTCATGAACAGTAAGACCAAAAAGACAACGATCTGGAATCTGGGCTTTACCTGCGCATTCCTTGCAAACCTGCTGCTGTGCTTTTCTCAGGGCGTTGTCAACACGCTGATCTCCACCTATGCCGCCTATCTGGGAGCGGGTGCCGTGCTGGTGGGCACCATTTCCGGCCTCTATTTCGGCGTTGCCTTTGCTGCGCGCCCCATCTCGGGCCCCGTCATCACCATTCTGGATAAGAAAAAGATCATGC
>JAZSQG010000373.1:0-13566 GCA_045537855.1 Oscillospiraceae bacterium | reverse complement strand
CAGCCGCCAAAACCGCACCATCGTGGAAATCAAACGCTATATCTGAACACAGAGAAACAGCGTGGGGCGCAATGGCTCCACGCTGTTTTAATACGGTTCTGTCAGGAGAGGCGGCTGCCGCTGGGAATGGCGTCATCCACGAAGATGACCTTCGCTTCATCGCCCACAGTGGCGGCCAGGACCATGCCGCAGCTTTCCACACCCCGGAGCTTGGCGCTCTGCAGGTTAAAGACCATCAGCACCTTTTTGCCGATGAGGTCGGCAGGCTCATACCAGGCATGAATGCCGCTGACCACCTGCCGCTGCTCACCGCCCACATCCAGCTGCAGGCAAAGGAGCTTGTCGGACTTCTTCACGGGCTCGCAGGAGAGGACCTGTGCCACACGGATATCCACCTTTTTAAAGTCATCGATGCCGATGAGGGCAAGACCCTCGGGGGCCTTCTTTTCTTCTTCGGCGGGAGCGGCGGCCTTCTTAGCAGCTTCCGCAGCCTGTTCCAGGGCAGCCAGCTCCTTCTGCAGGTCGATGCGGGGGAATACGTTTTCGCCCTTGCTGACTTTGGTGCCAGCCTGCAGGACGCCCCAGACGAGGGCGTTGTCCCAGCTCATGGCTTCACGTTCGATGCCCAGCATGGTGCGGAACTTCTCGCAGCTGTCGGGAATGAAGGGAATCAGCAGGCTGGTGCAAATACGGACCGTCTCCAGCAGATAGTAGAGAACGCCGGCCAGGCGATCCTGCTTTTCGGGGTCCTTGGCAAGGGCCCAGGGGGCTGTTTCGTCAATATACTTGTTGGCTCTGGAAATCACCTTAAACACTTCCTGCAGGGCCTGCTGGAAGGCGTACTTTTCCATCTGGGCTTCGTAACGGCCGGGAAGGGCCTGCACCATTTCCAGCAGCTCCGCATCCTCGGGACCGCCTTCCCGGGCGGCGGGGATGACGCCGCCGAAGTACTTTTCCATCATGGCGGTGGTGCGGGAGACCAGGTTGCCCAGGTCATTGGCCAGGTCGGCATTGATGCGGGAAATGAGGCTCTCGTTGGAGAAGTTGCCGTCACTGCCGAAGGGGAACTCCCGGAGCAGGAAGTAACGCAGAGCGTCCACACCGTAGCGGTCGGCCAGAATGACGGGGTCCACCACGTTGCCCTTGCTCTTGCTCATCTTGCCGCCGTCCAGCAGCAGCCAGCCGTGGCCGTACACCTTCTTGGGCAGGGGCAGATCCATGCTCATGAGGAAGGCGGGCCAATAGATGGAGTGGAAGCGGACGATCTCCTTGCCCACGAAGTGCACGTCGGCGGGCCAGAACTTGTCCAGATCGTTGTGCCGGTCATTGAAGAGACCCAGAGCGGTCATATAGTTAAAGAGGGCGTCCAGCCAGACATACACCACATGGCCGGGGTCGAAATCCACGGGGATGCCCCACTTGAAGGTGGTGCGGCTGACGCAGAGATCCTGGAGACCGCCTTCACAGTCCAGGAAGTTGTTGATCATTTCGTTGACGCGGCTGGCAGGCTCCAGAAAATCACCGCTCTTGAGAAGCTCGCGCACCCGGTCGGCATACTTGGAGGCGCGGAAGAAATAGGCTTCTTCCTCGGCATACTTCACTTCCCGGCCGCAGTCGGGGCACTTGCCGTCCACCAGCTGGCTCTCGGTCCAGAAGCTTTCGCAGGGGGTGCAGTAGAGGCCGCGATAGGAGCTCTTGTAAATATCGCCCTTCTCGTACATGCTCTTGAAAACCTGCTGCACGGAGGAAACATGGAAATCGTCGGTAGTACGGATGAAGCGGTCATAGCTGATGTTCATCAGCTTCCACAGATCCTTGATGCCTGCGACCACCTTATCCACGAACTGCTGGGGGGTGACCCCGGCTTCCTTGGCTTTCTCTTCGATCTTCAGGCCATGCTCGTCCGTACCCGTCAGGAACATTACCTCATAGCCCCGCATTCGCTTATACCGCGCCATAGCGTCCGTGGCCACGGTGCAGTAGGTATGCCCGATGTGGAGATTGCTGGAGGGGTAGTAAATGGGGGTCGTGATGTAAAAGGTTCCTTTAGACATTTGGATTCCTCCCGAATGAAAATTACAAACTATATTTTTAACACCTTTTTCCGAAAATGTCAATGTCGGGGCATGAGCGCTTTATCGATCTGCTTTGCGCTCTTGCAGCAGAAACACCTCCCGCATCCATGACGGAGGGAGGCGTTTCGAGGTATCGGGTGACAGAAAAATGGACATCGTCCTTGATCGGTCAGAAATTATAGCGCGGATAGTCTTTGTATTCGTCGGGCAGCTCATAATCGTAGCAGCCAAGTCCCTTAACGGCTTCGGATCGCTGTGCGGGGAAAGCATAGTTGTTGAGGTAGTCAATAAAATCAGGCGCACCGAACATTGCTACCGGCTGTCCATTTCCAAAATCTTTCAGAAATCTGCATTTTTCTGGCCCGTTCCAGATCCAGTTTGCTGCAAAGTCCAGGCAGTATTGCCCCAGGTTGTCGGCAACGACATCCGGCACAAGATAGAGGATTGCTTCGCTGTCGTGACTCAGAATAACTTCTTTCATCTTTAGACCTCCGCCCAATATATGCCGATTCTACCATACTTCCGTTGCTGTATCAACGTATGGAGATGAAAGAGAAATGCGGAACGTGGTCCCTGTTCCGGGCGGCTTGCAGGCTATGCCTGACTCTGATAAAATCACGGAAATAACGAATCACAGGAGAAGAACATGCAATATATCAGAGCGGCGGCGGAAGCGGACCTTGCCCGCATTGCCGAAATCGAAGTTTTCAATTACAGGCTGAATTTCTACCCCATCTTCCAAAATGACGAATACTATTTTTCGGAGCTTCAGGTGCCCGCCCTCATGCGTCAGCGCGCAGGAGCGTTGGCAAGCATCCGGGTATACGATGACGGCGCGGTGAAGGGCTTCATCCACGCAGAAAACGGGGAAGTGAAGAAGCTGTTTGTGGAGCCGGTCCTGCAGGGGCGGGGTATCGGCGCAAAGCTTCTGGAGTTTGCTATGGAAGAGCTGGGCGCAGAACGCCTGTGGGCACTGGAAAAAAACCGCCGCGCCATTGCCTTTTATCAGCGGCACGGCTTCCGCGTGACCGAGGAGCGAAAGCCGGAAGCGGATACCGCGGAATACCTGGTCCTGCTGCAGCGCTGATGGATGTTTCATATCCGTCATTCAGTGCGTCCGAATATACACGGAAGCCCCCTAAACCACAGGTCGATTGACGCATTTGCAGAATTGGCAGTATCATCGCTCCGGGAGGTGTAATGATGAACAAGGAAACATTCGGAGCCTTTATCGCACAGATTCGCAAGGAAAAGGGGCTGACTCAGCAGAAGCTGGCCGACCGGCTCCATGTCACGGACAAAGCTGTGAGCAAGTGGGAGCGGGGGCTGTGCTACCCGGACCTGACCCTGATGGAGCCTTTGGCCGCAGCGCTGGACCTCTCCGTATCGGAGCTGATGAGCTGTCAGCGGCAGGAACAGGCAGCGCCGGAGGATGTAAAACAGGAAAATGCGGCAGTGCAGTCTCTGCTGGACATTTCCGGCAGTGTGCTCAACGCCCAGAAAACGAAAACCCGAGTCAGGTCGGGCGTGATCATCCTGCTGCTCCTGCTGGCACTGGTGCTTGCCCTGTTTTCGGGAACACGGGTCAGGGAAGACCGGCGGGATACCATCATCATGAAGCAGGCGGAGGACGGCGGCTTCTATGTATGGGTGGAGCAGGGGACGCATCTCATCCGCCTGCAGTGCCGGGACGAAGCCATGTATGATGCCATCACGGCGGACGACACAGCGGAATACCGCATTCAGTTTACCTGGAACCGGCGCAGCCGTCAGGGAACACTGGAGCGCTGCGAAGCGATGCCGGAGCAGCTGATGCAGGGCAGTATGATGGACCAGGTGGGCGCAAGCCTTGATTTCGGCAGCGTTCTGGGCATCGACTGCGTATGGATGGAGTATCAGGATATCTACCCTGACCCGGAGCGCTCCGGCGGCTGGCTTTATACCTACCGCCTCTGGTATTGCGGTGACGGCAGCGACTACTTCGCTCCCGGAGAAGAAACAACGCTCCTCACCCTGAAGGCCTGCCGGGCCATCAGCGCCGAAGACCGTGACGGGGACGGAACGGCGGAACTTTTTGTGCTGACCCGCTATGAAGAAGAACCATACCTTCTCTATGCACTTCAAGACGGCAGCCTGACATCCTGCTTTGTCCGGGAAATACCGCCGCAGACGGCGGAATGGTTCGGCAGATACCCGTAAAATGAACAGACTTCTGCGTGACCCTCTCTTCGTTTTAAGGCGAAGAGAGGGTTTTGGTATGGTCCGCAAAACCAGGCAGCAGGAGAGCGCTTTCTCCCTTTCTGCGCTTTATTTTTTCATAATTACATGGTATACTGTTCTGTAAAGCAAAAAATACCATGAATTCATATACATCGGAGAAGCAATATGAGCCTCATTACAAAACTGTTCGGCACGCACTCCAGCCGCGAGCTGAAGCGCATCATGCCCATCGTAGACAAAATAGAAGCCCTGGAAGGGGAATACCGCAAGCTCAGCGACGAGCAGCTCAAGGCGAAGACTGTGCAGTTCAAGGAGCGCCTTGCCGGAGGCGAGACCCTCGATGACATTCTGCCGGAAGCCTTTGCTACGGTGCGGGAAGCTTCCGACCGGGTGCTGGGCATGCGCCATTTCCGGGTGCAGCTTGTGGGCGGCATCGTGCTGCATCAGGGCCGCATCGCAGAAATGAAGACCGGTGAAGGCAAGACCCTTGTGGCGACTCTGCCTTCCTACCTCAACGCTCTGACCGGCAAAGGCGTACACGTGGTCACTGTCAACGATTATCTTGCCCGGCGTGACAGCGAATGGATGGGTAAGGTCCACCGCTTCCTGGGCCTGGAAGTGGGTCTCATCGTCCACGGTCTTAACAGCGATGAACGCCGCGCCGCCTATGCTGCCGATATTACCTATGGCACCAACAACGAGATGGGCTTTGACTATCTTCGTGACAATATGGCGGTGTATCAGAAGGAGCTTGTCCAGCGGGGCCACGCCTTTGCCATCGTGGACGAGGTGGACTCCATCCTCATCGACGAAGCCAGGACCCCTCTCATCATTTCCGGAAGAGGCGAAGACTCCACCGACATGTACCAGCAGGCGGACGCCTTTGTGCGCCGTCTGAAGAAACTGGTCTATGCCACCACGGATGAAAAGCAGGAAGAGGACGAAAGTCTGGATGCGGATTACATCGTGGACGAGAAGGCCAGCACCGCAACACTGACTGCCCAGGGCATCCGGAAGGCGGAGCAGCACTTTGCCATTGAAAACCTCAGCGATTTGGAAAACTCCACCCTCAGCCACCACATCAACCAGGCCCTGAAGGCCTACGGCGTCATGAAAAAGGACGTGAATTATGTGGTGAAGGACGGGGAAGTGGTCATCGTGGACGAGTTCACGGGCCGTCTCATGTTCGGCAGGCGCTATAACGAGGGCCTCCATCAGGCCATTGAAGCCAAGGAAGGGGTCAAAGTCCAGTCGGAAAACAAGACCCTGGCCACCATCACCTTCCAGAACTACTTCCGCATGTACAGGAAACTCAGCGGCATGACCGGTACCGCTCTGACGGAAGAGGAAGAGTTCGGCACCATCTACAATCTGGACGTGGTGGAGATCCCCACCAATAAGCCCGTGGTCCGGGTGGACAACCCCGATGCCATTTATAAGAACGAAGCAGGTAAAGATCGGGCCATTCTGAATCAGATCCAGGCCTGCCATGAAAAGGGCCAGCCTGTGCTGGTGGGTACCATTTCCATCGAAAAGAGTGAGCAGCTGAGCAAGCTCCTGAACCAGAAGAAGATTCCGCACCATGTGCTCAACGCCAAGCAGCACGAGCGGGAAGCGGAGATCGTGGCCCAGGCGGGTAAGTTCGGCGCCGTCACCATCGCTACCAACATGGCCGGTCGAGGAACCGACATCATGCTGGGCGGCAATCCCGAGTATCTGGCCAAAAACGACCTGAAGAAGGCCGGACTCCCGGATGAGCTCATTATGGAAGCCACCGGCTTTGCCGATACGGACAATGAAGAAATTCTGGATGCCCGGCGCATGTACCACGAGGCGGAAGAAAAATACCGCAGGGAGACCGCAGAGGAAGCCCAGCGGGTACGCGCCGCAGGCGGCCTCTTCATCATCGGCACCGAGCGTCACGAAAGCCGACGGATTGACAACCAGCTCCGCGGCCGTTCCGGCCGTCAGGGCGACCCGGGCGAGACCCGCTTCTACATCGCCATGACCGATGACCTGATGCGCCTCTTCGGCGGCGAGCGGGTACAGAGCATGATGGAAAGCCTGGGCGTGGACGAAGATACCCCCATCGACCAGAAGATGATCTCCTCTGCGCTGGAAAAAGCACAGAAGCGGGTGGAAAGCCGCAACTTCCAGTCCCGTAAGACAGTGCTGGAATATGACGATGTCATGAACAAGCAGCGTGAGCTCATTTACCGTCAGCGCAAGCAGGTGCTGGACGGGGAAGATGTGAGCCAGAGCGTGCTGAACATGGTGAAGGATTCCATCGAAATGGCCATCACCGATGTGGTAGCCGGAAACGGTTATGTCAGCGATCTGGAGGAGCTGGAGCGCATCCTTGCGCCTTATCGAAGACTCTTTGTGAAGGAAGATGAATTCCATCCCGATATCGTGGAGCTCAACAGCTATACCAAAGAGTATCTCAGCGATGAACTTACCCGGCGCGCAGCCGCCTTCCTGGAAGAGAAGGAAGCGCGCTTCGGTTACCTCCCCGGAAAGCCCGATACCCTCCTCATGCGTGAGCTGGAGCGAGTCATCCTCCTGCGTGTGGTGGACGAACACTGGATGGACCATATCGATGCCATGGACGACCTGCGCCGGGGCATCGGTCTCCGGGGCTACGGCAACACCAAGCCCATCGATGCCTACAAGCAGGAGGGCTTCGAGATGTTTGATGCCATGATCAACGGCATCAAAGATGAGGTTTCCCGCCGCATCCTCACGGCGGAGGTGCGCCGCCCCGAAGAGAGCGTGCAGCGCAAGCGCGTGGCCAGGGAAGTGGCCAACGTGGGCGGCGACGGCAGCAAAGCTCAGCCGGTGAAGAAGGGGAAGAAAGTGGGCCGCAACGATCCCTGCCCCTGCGGCAGCGGTAAAAAGTACAAGCACTGCCACGGAAGGGACCGGGAATGAGCAAAACGCGGCATCTGTTTACCGACCGGCTGGGCGGCGTCTCCCGGGGCATTTACGAAAGCTTCAACCTCCGCCTGAACTGCGATGACGACCCGGCCTGCGTCCGGGAAAATTACCGCATGCTCGGAGAAAAACTGGGCTGCAGCCGCTTTGTCATGGCAAAGCAGGAGCATACGGATGAAATTCTGCATGTGGACGGCAGCTATGCCAAAAAAGACGTCTATGACACTGTATCCTATGTGGCGGACGGCCTCATCACCCGGGAGCCGGAACTGGCGCTGATGGTCTTTACCGCCGACTGCGTCCCCGTGCTGCTGGCAGGACCCGGCGTGGTGGCCGCAGTCCATGCGGGGCACCGGGGAACATCGAAGATGATCGTGCGCAGGGCTGTCCGGGAGATGGGCTGCGATCCGAAGGAGATCCGCGCCTGGGTCGGTCCCTGTGCCGGCGTCTGCTGCTACGAAGTGGGCGATGAAGTCCGGGATGCCATGCTCAGCGCCATGGGTGAGGAAGCACGGCCCTTCTTCCGGGGCAGAAATCTGGACCTGAAGGGGCTGAACCGCCGCCAGCTGGAGATGGAGGGCGTGGAAAATATCGATGTAAATCCGGACTGTACCATCTGCCTCCATGACCGCTACTGGTCTCACCGCTATACAAAGGGGCAGCGGGGCAGTCAGGCCGGCGTGATCATCCTGGGCAGGGAAGGAGCGGGGAGCATTTGAAGCGCGCAGTTCTGTTTGTGCTGGTTCTTTCGCTGCTTCTGGGCCTGTCCGCCTGCAGGCAAGGCGCCGTGGACACGCCGGAGGAACCGGATCTCCCGGAGCAGCTCTTTGAGCAGCCGCTGCCGACCCGGACGCCCCAGCATAACTATCAGCGGGATCAGGTTTTTTCCCTGAATTATCACCCGGAATACAGCCTGAACCCCTTTTCCTGCGAAAGTGAAACGAACCGGCTGCTATGCAGTCTTCTCTTCGACCCCATGGTGGCGGTCACGCCCGACTACCGCGCAGAGCCCGGAATCCTGTCATCCTGGAGCCACGAGGGAGGCAGCACCTTCACCTTTCAGGTGGCTGAAGGCCTCAGCTTTTCCGACGGCAGCAGCATCAGCTTCTGGGATGTGCTCTATTCTCTGAACCGGGCCATGGAAAGCGGCTCGGTGTATGCCCGGCGTCTGAGCTGCATCAAACGCGCTGACCAGGAAAACGGAAGCATCGTCATTACCCTGAAGGAAGCCAATCCCGATTTTCCCCTTCTGCTGGATATTCCGGTGGTCAAGGAGGGGAGCGCCTATCTGGACCTTCCCACCGGCTCCGGGCGTTACTGCTTCCTTCAGGAGGAAGAATATACTTGCCTGCAGGTCAATGCACAGCATCCGCTGGCGGCGCAGCTGCCGGTGACACGCTTTTATCTTCGCAATCATCCCCAGGATGAAGTGAACGCCGCCTTTGACAGCGCCCTGCTGGACCTTCTCACGGCAGAACTGGGTGCCGGTGCCGTCATGCATCCCTCCGGTGACACGGAGCGGCGCTTTGCCACCGGGACGACCCTGTCCTATTTGGGCCTCAATACCCGGCGCGAGGTTTTCGCAGACCCCGCCCGCAGGCAGCTCATCTGGTCCTCGGTGGACCGCGGCGGCGCTGCGGGAGCCAGCGGCGGCGAAGCTGCGCTCCTTCCCGTGAGTCCCGCTTCCTGCCGCTACGACAGCGAGTTGGGGGAATCCTTCCTCATCCGGGATCTGGACGCCTACTGCATCTCCATCCTCACGGAGGACTATGACCGGGACGGACTGCTGGAGTACATCCGGAGCGGGGAAGTGACGGACTTCTGCCTGGACTTTGTGGTCTGCAGCGAAAATCCGGCCAGCGTCAGTGCGGCAAAGATCCTGTCCCAGAGTCTGCTGGACCGGGGTATTGACAACAGTCTGCGCCTGCTGGGCAGCGATGCCTTTTATCAGGCCCTGAGCAGTCGGGACTATGACATCTTTTACGCATCGGTGCGCCTGACGGCGGACTTTGACCTCAGCCCCCTCCTCTGCAGCGGCGGAAGCGCCTGCTTCACCCCGCAGGATGAAGCGCTGGAGCAGTATGTGTCCCAGTACCGGCGGAGCGAAGGGGCCGAGCGGGAGCAGTACGAAAAAGACCTTTATACCTATCTGGCGCAAAACTGCAATATCATTCCCATCAGCTTCGGCAGAAAAGCCGTATACACCCACCGGGGGGCGGTGCAGAACATGAACCCCGCCTGGACAGACCCCTTCTACGGTCTGGAAAACTGGGAGATCAAGCTGGACTGAAGCATAGAGACAGGAGGCCGCGATGACAGACAGAGAACTCATCAATCTGGCTTTGGAAGCCATGGAAACCGCTTATGCACCCTATTCGGGCTTTTCCGTGGGTGCAGCCCTGGAATGCAGCGACGGGAGCGTGTTTCTGGGCTGCAACGTGGAAAACGCTGCCTACGGCGAAAGCATCTGTGCAGAGCGTACGGCCCTGGTAAAGGCCGTGAGCGAGGGCAGGCGCAGCTTCCGGCGCATGGCTGTTGCCGCCCGCTCGGAGCAGTACTGCATGCCCTGCGGCAGCTGCCGCCAGGTACTCTGCGAGTTTGCGCCGGATATGGAGATCCTGGCCGTCCGGGCTGACGGGCGTTATGTGAGCTACCGCCTGGCCGACCTGCTGCCCAAAAGCTTCGGTCCCGCCACCATGGGCGGGAAGCCCGGAGCCTCCGGCGAGGGCTGATCAGAAGAGGAAATCCAGCAGTCTTTCCAGCCGCGCCGCATGCTCCGCTTCCACTTTGGCAAGCTCTTTGTACAGCTTCGAGAGGCTGCCGGAAGCGCACCGGGCCGCCGCACCATAGGCCTGCGCAGAGGCGCTTTCCCGCAGACAGCGCTCACGAAGGGCATCGGATAAACTCAGGTGTTTCGGCATTTCGGCTGTGCGGGGCACCGGGCCGCCATCCCCGGTAAGCCTGTATCGGGCTGAATAGAGCCTGCGCTGCAGCTGCAGTTCTTCCGCAAGACAGCGCTGCAGTACGCTTCGGGCAGCTGCGTTTCCCGTTTTTCCGATCATGTGCCGGTAGGCTGCCGCTGCAGCTACAGATTCCCGGAGAAAAACCGGCAGCTCCTGTACCCGGCACTCTGTTGGCTGCTGCGCTGCCGTCTGACCGGTGACGCGGCTCCACACCGCTTCAAAATTTCCACTCATGCGATCCATCCCTTCTGCCCGCGGCTGCGTCCCGGGCAGACCATTCTATGCACCGGGAGGTCTCTTGGTCCATGCCCAGATTTTTTATTGCAACTTCCGCCGAAGTCGGCGATACCCTGTTTCTGCAGGGGGAACAGGCTGCACATATGAAGGTTTTGCGGATGCGTCCCGGTGAAGGACTCATCCTCTCCGACGGAATGGGGCAGGACTATCACTGCTCACTTCTGAATCTGGGGGACAAAAGCGCACAGGTGCAGGTGGACTCCATCAGTACTTCACTGGGGGAGCCCCGCGTCCGGGCCACCGTGTACGCCGCCCTGCCCAAGGGGGAGCGCAGTGATTTTATCGTGCAGAAGTCCGTGGAGCTTGGAGCCGCGGAGATCGTGTTCTTCCATTCCGAGCGCTGCGTTGCAAAGCTGGAGGAGAAATCCGCCGGGAAGAAGCTGGAGCGCTGGAACCGCATTGCGGAGGAAGCTGCCATGCAGTCCGGCAGGGGAAGGGTGCCTCAGGTCCGCTATCTCGGGAGCTTTGCAGCCATGACGCAGGAAGCCGCTCAGGCGGAGTTCCGGGCCTTCCTCTGGGAAGAAGAGCACGCCCTTTCTCTGAAAGCCGCTCTGGAAGCACGGGGGAAAGAAATCGGGAGTGCAGCACTGGTGAGCGGCCCGGAAGGGGGCTTCAGCGCAGCCGAAGCGGAAAAGGCAAAGGCTTCCGGTATCGCCCCCGTCACGGTGGGACGGCGAATTCTGCGCTGTGAAACGGCACCTCTCTGCGCCCTCACCGCCCTGATGTACCACACGGATGACCTGAATTAAAAATAATTGAGAAAATTCGAAAATAATACTTGACTTTCCGGAGCCGCTTTGCTACAATACACGGGCGTTCCAAAGACAGCAGGCGGCTCCGGTATTCCGGGCGGAAGACCTGCCGAGGAAAGTTTCTAAGGATTCATTAGATTCTTTGTGTCCTCATGTCTTGTGGCATGGGGGCTTTTCTTTTGGGCGCGATTTCAGCACGGAGGTGAAACTATGCCTAACGCACGGGTACTGAGTGAAAAGCAGGCCATCGTTGCCGCGCTTGCTGAAAAGCTGCAGAATTCCCAGGGTGGCGTGTTCGTGGACTATTCCGGAACGGACGTCGCCCGTGACACCGAAATGCGCCGCGCCATGCGCGCCGCCGGCGTCGATTATGCAGTCATTAAGAACACTCTTACCAGACTTGCTGCAAACCAGGTCGGTTTCGAGGCCCTGGATCCCATCCTGAACGGCCCCACCGCTCTTGCAGTTTGTCACGATGACCCTGTGGCTGCGGCCAAGATCATCTGCGAGTACGCCAACAAGAAAGACAGCACCCTGAAGATCAAGGCCGGCTTCGTGGACGGAAAGATCATTTCCCCCGAAGAGGTCCAGGCTCTCAGCGAGCTGCCTTCCAAGGAAGCGCTCGTCGCCCAGGTCCTGGGTACGATGATGGCCCCTGTCACCAGCTTCGCAACTGTTCTCAACGCAAACATCCGCGGTCTCGCGGTCGCCCTGCAGGCGATTGCGGACAAGAAGTCCGAAGGCGCAGCATAAGGTCTGCACCACACTACATGAATTAAACAGGAGGACATTATAATGGCCAGCGAAAAGATCAATGCTCTGATTGAAGAAGTTTCTGCCCTTACCGTTCTGGAGCTCAGCGAGCTCGTTCACGCCCTCGAGGAGAAGTTCGGCGTCTCCGCCGCCGCTCCCGTGGCTGTTGCTGCCGGCCCCGTGGCTGCCGCCGCTGTTGAAGAAGTCGAAGAGAAGACCGAGTTCGACGTCGTTATGACCAGCTTCGGCGCTGAGAAGATCAAGGTCATCAAGGCTGTGCGCGAAGTCGTCACCGGCCTCGGCCTGGCCGAAGCCAAGGCCCTTGTTGAAGCCATCCCTGCCAAGATCAAGGAAGGCGTCTCCAAGGAAGAAGGCGAAGAGATCAAGAAGAAGCTCGAGGAAGTCGGCGCTGCCGTCGAACTCAAGTAAGTTCACTCTGTGCTGTAAATGCCTGTCCGGGTATCCGGACAGGCATTTTTCCACATATCAAGGCCTTTATCATCTGCTTTGACGATGGAAGCGGCGCAGCTCAAGTCCACGGGATGGGCTCGCCGCGATGGAAGGTGTTGTGCAGCAGGAGCAGTGCTGCAATGATATGCGCCAGCTTCTCGTTCGGCAGATCCCTGCCCTCGCGGAGAAAGGCCTCCGTGGTGCCCGTTGCCAGACCGGCATATCGATCTATTGTTGCAGGCAGTATGCCGTCTTCTGTCCACAGCTGCTGTGCGGCTACTGTTGCCAGCATATGCAGACCGACATCGAATTCCAGGAAACGTGGGATCACCGAGTCCAAAACAATCAGCATCGTCTCCAGCGTTTCGTTTCTTTGCCTGTCAGCGGGCAGCCGGGAAAACTCGTTGCTGATGATGGCCTTTTTTACGGTTTCCGTGCCAAGTCCGACAGTCGCTGCAATGGACTCCGGGGTGATTCCGTAATTGACAATGCGGGGATAGAAATATTCCTCCTCGGGAACATATGGGTCAACGCTGCTTTCCAGCAATAATTCATCCGTGCTGATGCCGAATGTCTGCGCAAGAGGTACCACCAGTGACAGATCAGGTGTTCCTGCGCCCGTTTCCCATTTGCTCACGGTTTTAGGAGAAATGTTCAGTCGTTCGGCAAGATCCCTTTGAGATATTCCGGATTTCAGGCGATATTTTCTGATATTTTCATGGATCGCTTTCATGGGATTCCTCCTTTCTTCTTATTTCGATTATACGGTACCCTACAGCGCAGGTAAACACACCGACAGGTGACAAGGGGACTACGCAGCGTGGAATTTAGAAATCCGGCTTTGTTTGGTAGATCGGCATACCTGCCCTTTTACAGGATGCGCTTTCCGTTCTCAGTAACGTGTTCTTTTACAAAAAGTTCAACTTTTCGTCAAGGAATATGCTATAATATCCTCAAAGCTGCACCTATAGGAGCAGCGGAGCCCGCTTATGCCGATCCGGCGGCGAGAAGAAAGGAAGAAAATCCATGGGCCAGACCGTACTTGTCATTGAAGACGACAGAAATATCGCAGACCTTCTCCGCATTTATCTGGAGAAGGACGGCTTCAGCGTCCATATGGCA